>NZ_JVEL01000575.1:0-4325 GCF_001076875.1 Serratia sp. 506_PEND | reverse complement strand
CGGCGCTTTCATCGTCGGCAACAACGGCAAAGCGATCAAAGCCACGCTGCGCGCCCTGCCGCGCCTGATGCGCCGTTCCAAATACAACAAAGATCTGTATATGGATCTGATGGCGTTGCTGTTCCGTCTGCTGGCCAAATCGCGTCAGCAGGGCATGCTGTCGCTCGAGTTCGATATCGATAATCCGCAAGAAAGTGAAATTTTCTCTAATTATCCGCGCATCCTTGCCGATAACACCCTAGTGGAGTTCATTACCGACTATTTACGGCTGATGGTGAGCGGCAATATGAATGCGTTCGAGATCGAAGCGCTGATGGACGAAGAGATCGAAACCTACGAGCAGGAAAGCGAAGTGCCCGCCGGCAGTCTGGCGATGGTGGGCGACTCCTTGCCGGCGTTCGGCATCGTCGCGGCGGTGATGGGGGTGGTGCACGCCCTGGCTTCGGCTGACCGTCCGGCCGCTGAACTGGGCGCGCTGATCGCTAACGCCATGGTCGGTACTTTCCTCGGCATTTTGTTGGCCTACGGCTTCATCTCGCCGCTGGCGACGTTGCTGCGCCAGAAGAGCGCCGAAAACGTCAAGATGATGCAATGCATCAAGGTCACGCTGTTGTCGAGTCTGAACGGTTACGCGCCGCAGATCGCAGTCGAGTTTGGCCGCAAAACGCTGTATACCACCGAACGTCCTTCTTTCGTTGAGCTGGAAGAACACGTGCGCCGCGTGAAAGCGCCGGCGCAGCAGGCGACGGAAGAAGAAGAAGCATGAAACAGAATCATCCGGTCGTTCTGGTCAGAAAGCGCAAATCGCATCACGCCGCTCATCACGGCGGCTCCTGGAAGATCGCTTATGCCGACTTTATGACGGCGATGATGGCGTTCTTCCTGGTGATGTGGCTGCTGGCGATCGCCAGCCCGCAGGAGCTGACGCAAATCGCCGAATATTTCCGTACGCCGCTCAAGGTCGCCCTGACCAGCGGCGACAAGAGCAGCTCCGAGAGCAGCCCAATCCCGGGCGGCGGCGACGATCCCACGCAGCAGCACGGCCTGGTGAGAAAACAGGTCGATTCGCCGGACGCGCGCGCCGAAGAGCTGCGCCTGAACAAGCTGCGCGAAAAGCTGGATGAGTTGATTGAGTCCGATCCGCGCCTGAAGGCGCTGCGCCCGCATCTGCTGATCAACATGATGGACGAGGGGTTGCGTATTCAGATTATCGATAGCCAAAACCGGCCGATGTTCAAAACCGGCAGCGCGCAGGTCGAGAGCTACATGCGCGATATTCTGCGGGCGATAGCGCCGATCCTCAACGACTTGCCGAACAAGATCAGCCTGTCCGGCCACACCGATGATATCCCTTACGCCACCGGCGAGCGCGGCTACAGCAACTGGGAACTGTCGGCCGATCGCGCCAACGCCTCCCGACGCGAGCTGATCGCCGGCGGCCTGGCGGAAGGCAAGGTGCTGCGGGTAGTGGGCATGGCGGCCACCATGAGCCTGAAACAGCATGGCGCCGATGACGCGATTAACCGACGCATCACCGTGTTGGTGCTGAACAAGCAAACGCAAGAGGGCATCGAGCACGAAAATGCCGAAAGCAACGCGCTGGATATCGCCCAACCGGACAGTCTGAAGCAGCTGGCGCCGTCGGCGACCGCGCCGGCCAGCCAAACGCCGGAACTCTCGGCGACAGCCCCGGAACCAGTGGCGCCAACGCCAAGCGCTCCACCGCAGGCATCCCCGGCGATAGCACCGGCCGATCAGGCGCCGGAACAACCGGCTTCCGCACCCGCACCGACTAACCGCGACTCACAGCCAGAGGTGACCCCGTGAGCATGGACATTAGCGATTTTTATCAGACCTTCTTTGATGAGGCAGACGAGTTGCTGGCCGACATGGAGCAACACCTGCTGGAGCTGGATCCGCTGGCCCCCGATATCGAGCCGTTGAACGCCATCTTCCGCGCGGCGCATTCGATCAAGGGCGGCGCGGCGACCTTTGGTTTTTCGGTGCTGCAGGAAACCACCCACCTGCTGGAGAACCTGCTGGACGGTGCAAGACGCCAGGAAATGAGCCTGAGCACCGAGATTATCAACCTGTTTCTGGAAACCAAAGACATTATGCAGGAGCAACTGGACGCCTATAAAACCTCGCAACAGCCTGACGCTGAAAGCTTTGAATACATTTGTCAGGCGCTGCGCCAGCTGGCGTTGGAAGCGCAACAGCAGCAGGAGGCGCCTGCGGCTCAACCGGCCGTTCAGCAGCCTGTCGTTAAGCCATCGGCCGCGCCGGCGGCGATCGAGGGCGGCATGCGCATCAGCCTGAACGGGCTGAAAGCCAGTGAAATCCCCTTGATGTTGGAAGAGCTGGGCAACCTCGGCGAGGTTAAAGACCCGCATCAGACGGAACACAGTCTGGACGTGACGTTGCTCACCTCCGCCAGCGAAGACGACATCAGCGCCGTGCTGTGCTTCGTGCTAGAACCGGAACAAATCAGCTTCTCGACGCCGCCTCAGAGCGAACCGGCCATCGCAGAAGCGGGCTTACCGGAAGCGGTCGCCGTGCCGGAGCCTGCGCCTGCGGCGGTCGCGAACGCCGCGCCGCCTGCCGCCAAACCGGCCGCGGCAGCGGCCGAAGCGCCAAAAGCGCGCGCCAAGGCGAGCGAGTCCACCAGCATTCGCGTGGCGGTGGAAAAGGTGGATCAGCTGATCAACCTGGTGGGCGAGCTGGTGATCACCCAGTCGATGCTGGCGCAACGCTCCGGCACGCTCGATCCGGTGAACCACGGCGATCTGCTGAACAGCATGAGCCAGCTGGAGCGTAACGCGCGCGATCTGCAGGAGTCGGTGATGTCGATCCGCATGATGCCGATGGAATACGTCTTCAGCCGCTATCCGCGCCTGGTGCGCGATCTGGCCGGCAAGCTGAACAAACAGGTGGAACTGACGCTGCAGGGCAGCTCCACCGAACTGGACAAGAGCCTGATCGAACGCATTATCGATCCGTTGACGCACCTGGTGCGCAACAGCCTCGATCACGGTATCGAAGAACCGGCCACCCGCATCGCCGCCGGCAAGTCGGCGGTGGGCAATCTGGTGCTGTCGGCCGAACACCAGGGCGGCAACATCTGTATTGAGGTCATCGACGACGGCGCCGGCCTGAATCGCGAAAAAATTCTCGCCAAGGCGGCTTCGCAAGGGCTGGCGGTCAGCGACAGCATGAGCGACGAAGAGGTCGGCATGCTGATCTTTGCGCCGGGCTTCTCCACCGCCGAACAGGTGACCGACGTTTCCGGCCGCGGCGTCGGCATGGACGTGGTGAAAAGGAATATTCAGGAGATGGGGGGCCACGTCGAGATCCGTTCGCAGGCCGGTAAAGGCACCACCATCCGCATCCTGTTGCCGCTGACGCTGGCGATCCTCGACGGCATGTCGGTCAAGGTGAACGACGAAGTCTTTATCCTGCCGCTGAACGCGGTGATGGAATCGCTGCAGCCGCAGGCGGAAGATCTGCATCCGTTGGCCGGGGGCGAACGCGTGCTGCAGGTGCGCGGCGAATACCTGCCGCTGGTGGAGCTGTATCGGGTATTCGAAGTGGACGGCGCCAAAACCGACGCCACGCAGGGCATCGTGGTGATCCTGCAAAGCGCCGGCCGCCGCTATGCGTTGCTGGTAGATCAACTGATTGGCCAGCATCAGGTGGTGGTGAAGAATCTGGAAAGCAACTACCGCAAAGTGCCGGGCATCTCCGCTGCGACCATTCTGGGCGATGGCAGCGTGGCCTTGATCGTCGATGTCTCGGCGTTGCAAACCTTGAACCGTGAAAAGCGTCTGACGGACGCCGCCGCATAATAATGAGTTTATTGATTTAAAAGGTGAATGATATGGCAGGATTGGCAGCCGTCAGCAAATTGGCTGGCGAAACGGTAGGGCAAGAGTTTCTGATTTTTACCCTGGGCAACGAGGAGTATGGCATCGATATCCTCAAGGTGCAGGAAATTCGCGGCTACGATCAGGTGACCCGCATCGCCAACACCCCGGCGTTCATCAAGGGCGTCACCAACCTGCGCGGCGTGATTGTTCCCATCATCGATCTGCGGGTGAAGTTTTCGCAGCAGAGTGTTTCCTACGATGAGAACACCGTGGTGATCGTGTTGAACTTTGGCCAGCGCGTGGTGGGCATCGTGGTTGATGGCGTCTCCGACGTGCTGTCGCTCACCGCCGATCAGATCCGTCCGGCGCCGGAGTTCGCGGTGACGCTGGCGACCGAATACCTCACCGGCCTCGGTTCGCTGGGCGAGCGCATGCTGATCCTGGTGGATATCGAAAAGC
>NZ_JVEL01000574.1:12322-16604 GCF_001076875.1 Serratia sp. 506_PEND | reverse complement strand
TTTTAATTAATCAAAGCTCCGGCTGAGCCTCTCCGTTCGGTCGGCGCTTTCCGTATTTTTGGTGATAACCATGTTTAAACTGTTTCGTACCTTATGCCTGCTGCTCGGCTTCTGGATCGCCACCCTGCTGCTCAGCGGCGCGGGGGTCTCCTTTACCCACGGCTATGCCGCGCCTAAAAATCTGTCGCATTTCGTCGTCTCGCTGGTGGTGGTCGGCGCCATCCTGCTGTGGATCCATAAATTGCTGCGGTTCTTTTTTGCCGAGAAATTTGAGAAGAAACCGCGTTAAGCCGTGTTCTCGTTGGGGGCGCCACCCGCAACGATAAAACCGGCATCGCGAATCGCCGCTTTAACCTGCCTGGCGTCCATCACGGCCGTTTTCACATAGCCAAAAAAGGCCACCCGTGCGCTGGGCAAACGGATTGGCGTCGCCAGTTGAGCCATCAGCTCACGATTGCGCTGCGCCATCAGCTCGGCGCGCGCCTGCCAAAACGCGGCCGGTTCGGAGGGTGCTTCAGTGGCGGTTTCGAACCGAAACGCCAACTCGCTTAGCGCCTCCCACTCCGCCAACAGGGCGGCAACTACTTCAGGATTAGCCACCTGCCCCCAGTCAGAGGGTAAGGCCCCCTCACGCCACGCCTCGAGATAGCCGGGCAACATCATCTTTAATTGATTCAGTTGCTCGTTCACTGCGGGTTTCCTTATAGCGCCTGATGCCGGGATATTTCCCATAATGACACTCTCGTTAAACCGTTGATGGGAGCAATGGCCGAAGCTTATCAGCGCCATAGATGACGTAATGACTTTTGGTGCGGCTAAATTAGCGATAGGTGCGGTGGGTGTGTGGAACCGGAGATCGGGTTGAAATATGACGACGGGAAAGAGAAACCAGAAATTTATTGGCGCTTTAAGTGGAATTTCCTTATAAATCAATCACACAAAAAAAGACCGAATACGATTCCTATATTCGGTCTAGGGAAATGGCTCTTGGGAGAGAGCCGTGCGCTAAAAGTTGGCATTTAATGCAGGGCTTGTTCAGCCGTGCACTTTAAGAGTAGCCTACCGCGCCAGTTTTGCCAGCCGCCCGGCGGCCGCGTGATAGTTTCGTGACGAAATAACTATGCGGCAAATGCGCATCAATCTGCGCACGCTGGGCAAGGCGTTGGCAAACAAGCGGTTAGTCAGCGCACAGCTTCTCGGCGCGTTCAATGAACGGCTCCATGCTCATTTTTTTCCCCGGTTCGGCAGGGTCGTCCAGCAGGATCACGTCCAGCGGCTGCGCGCGCTGATGGCCCTTCTTCACCTGCTGCTCCGCCGCGTCGTTGAGCGGGTATTGCATCAGGGTGCTGTTATTGAGCACGAACAGCGCGCCGCCGCTGCGGCACTGCAGCGTCACCTCTTCCTTGGTGAACGCCCACTGTTTGCCGTACTCCAGTTTGGTGATGTTCACCAGTTTGTCTGCCGCCAGCGCGCCGGTCGCGGTTGCCAGCAGCGTAATGCCGAGTAATACCGATTTCATGTGATGGCCTTAAGGTTGCTATTCGCGCCGATTTTCCCGCAGCTTGCCCGGTTGCGGCAAGCTGAAATGTCATACCGGCGCATAGGTTGCAAATAAACTGACCAGCAGCAGCACCGCCATCCCCAACCCGACTTCGAGCCAGCAGGCCAGCACCACGCCGCGCTGCGCCAGCGCCGGTACGCGGCTCATCGCCGGCACGATGGCGTAGCGATTGGCCAGCGCCACCATCACCATCAGCGCCACCAGCGCGGTTTTGATCAGCAGCAGGCGCTGATAAGGCGAGCCGAGGTTGAGCGGCCAACCGCCGAGAATGATCAGGCTGTTGACGATGCCGGTGACGATCACCGCCGCCACCGCCAGGTGCCCCCAGCGCGAGAAACGGATCAGCGTGGTGATGGCGTCGCTGCGCCACTGCGGCGGAGGCAGGTAACGCAGGCAAACCAGCAGCGGCGCCAGGCTGCCGAACCAGTAACCGGCGGCCAGCAGGTGCACCGCATGGTTGGCGCGGTGCAGCGCGCCCAACGCGCCTTCATGCATCGCCGCGTGGCCGATAAACGCCAGGCTCACCAGCAGCAGCGCCGAGCACAGCGCCAACGCCTGTGCGCGCGGCCGTTCCGGCAGCAGCAGGCTCAGGATCGCCAGCAGCGACAGGCCCAGATGCCAGCGCCACACTTCGCCGAAGGTGGTGCCGAGCACCGCCCACCAGACCTCCAGCCGCCAGGCGTCTTCCCAACCGTCGCCCATCTGCCCGGCCTGAATGGCCAGCAGCGCCACGGCGGAAAGCCCGGCAATCCAGGTGCCGGCAAGCAGCAGAGGACGCACATCGCGGGAGAGGATCGGGGAGAGGCGCTGCGGTGACAATAAGGCGGTGAACAGACTGATGCCGAACATCAGCATCACCGCCGCAAAGTGCACCAAGCGACACAGAACGAACAGGGTCGCCAGAGTCACGATCAGTTTACGGTGAAGCTGTACTGGCCTTTGGTTTTATGCCCGTCGACCGACACCACATGCCAGCTGACGTTGTATTTGCCCGCGCTCAGCTCGCTTTCGATCGGCACGTTGACCTGGGTGTTGTTGTTCGGATCGAGCTGCAGCTTGCCGGTTTTCACCACGGCGTTGTCCGGGCCGGTGATTTTCACGCCGCTGAAGTTTGGTTCGATGCCTTCGGAGAAGCTGAGGGTCAGCGCCTTCGGCGCCGGGCTGACGCTGGCGTCGGCCTTCGGCGTTTCCACTTTCAGGTGGGCGTGCGCCAGCGCTTGCTGCGAAGACAGGCCGACGAACAGAACGAAAACGGTGGAAAGCAGGCGACAGGAGGAACGAATTTTACCGATCACAGTGGTATCCCTTAACAATATAAAGAGGGTCATAAGGGTTAAGGCCACAGCCAAGGCGATGTATCAGCGGCCCCAACCCACCGCAATGATTGCGCCACGGGTAAACAGAAAAACGGGTTGTATCGGCTAACCCGCTGTTTTGACTCTACCATCCCTGTAGCGTATCGTGGTAAATCATAACGACCACGCTGCGGCAAGTCGAGCGCATCACTGGCATTTTGCGATCCGGCAGCACGTATCGCCGCATAACCGCGATAAACGCAGGGTAAAAAAAACCGCGCGTCAGGCTCGCCCGCGCGCGGTTTTTTCGATGTTCTGATGCAGATCAGGCCTGGTCGTTGCCGCCCTGGCCCATCGCGCCCATTTTCTTCAGATCTTTGTCGATGAAGAACAGGCCCTTGCCGCTGGTGCCCACCAGCGCCAGCTTGTCCAGCACGGATTTGAACAGTTTCTCTTCTTCATGCTGCTCCGCCACATACCACTGCAGGAAGTTGAAGGTGGAGTAATCGTGTGCGGTCATGGCGGCGTGCGCCAGTTCGTTGATCTGACGAGTGATCAGCTGTTCGTGTTCGTAGGTCTGCTGGAACACGTCCGCCAGCGATTCGAACGCTACCGGCGGCGCGGCGATGGTGCCCAGCAGCGGCAGAGAGCCGGTGTCGCTCAGATAGTCGAACAAACGTTGCATATGCTGCATCTCTTCCTGAGAATGCTCCTTAAGAAATGCGGCGGCGCCTTCAAAGCCTTTATCGCTGCACCATGCGCTCATCTGCAGATACAGGTTGGCGGAGTAGAACTCCAGATTCAGTTGCTCATTCAGCTTTTGAGTCATTTCTTGCGTCAGCATAATGATTCCTTTTATTTTGCAGGTCATGAATTTAATTTCCGCGCATTATGCCCTGCTGCAGTAAAAATAAAAACACCTTATTTACACTCAAATCACATTAATTATAAAAACCATAAATATCAACAAATTAAAATATTTCATTCACATTGAGAATTCACATGATAATTATTTTCATCTTTTATTTTAATCAAAAATCGAATCATTCTTATTTAAAAGAATAAATAGATTGCATTACTGCTGGATAAATATCGCTCCCGACAACGGCGTAATGGGCTTGCCAAGCGCCGCCGGGTGGATTACCTTCTGCGCAGATTCAATGCGGCAAAGTAAGTAAGGAGCATAGCGTGGGTTACAATCTGGCCGAGCTGTCCAAAGAAGAGATGGACAGGGTGAATGTGGATCTCGCCGCCTCAGGCGTGGCGTATAAAGAGCGCTACAACATGCCGGTGATCCCGGAAGTGGTGGAGCGCGAGCAACCGGAAGCGCTGCGCGACTATTTTCGCGAGCGCGTGGCGCACTACCGCGCGGAATCCCACAAGTTTTCGCGCCTGCCGTACGAACCGAAGGCTAAATAGAAAAACC
>NZ_JVEL01000574.1:0-12222 GCF_001076875.1 Serratia sp. 506_PEND | reverse complement strand
GGGTTTTTTGCGTCACTTGCCGGCGAACCGGTCGGTGGCGATCATCAACTGGTGCAAAATGCCCGGCTCATCATACGAATGCCCCGCCCCTTCCACGATATGCAGCTCCGCCTCCGGCCAGGCCTTGGCCAGGTCCCAGGCGTTCTGCACCTGGCAGGCCATGTCATAGCGGCCGTGGACGATCACCGCCGGAATATGGCGGATCAGCGGCACGTTGCGCAGCAGTTGGTCGTCGCTTTCCAGGAAGCCCAGATGGGTGAAGTAGTGGTTTTCAATGCGGGCGAACGCCAGCGCGAAATCATCCTCGCCGAACGAAGCGGATTCGCGGCTCGGCAACAGCGTGACCGTCTCCCCTTCCCACACGCTCCACAGTTTGGCCGCTTCAAGCTGCACCTGCGGATCGGCCGAGGTCAGCCGCTGCCGGTAGGCGGCGATCACGTCTTTACGCTCGTCATCCGAGAGGATGGACAGCACGCGCTCCCATTTTTCCGGGAAGAAGCGCGAAGCGCCGTCCTGGTAATACCAATGCAGCTCCTGCTTACGCAGGGTGAAGATGCCGCGCAGCACCATCTCACTGACGCGCTCCGGGTGCGTTTGCGCATAAGCGAGCGCCAGCGTCGATCCCCAGGAACCGCCGAACACCAACCATTGATCGACGCCGGCCATTTCGCGCAGCCGCTCGATATCGGCCACCAAATGCCAGGTGGTGTTGTTGTCCAGGCTGGCATGCGGACGGGAGCGGCCGCAACCGCGCTGATCGAACAGCAGCACCTTGTAGCGTTCAGGATCGAACAGCTGACGATGATGCGGGGAGATGCCGCCGCCCGGCCCGCCGTGAATGAATACCGCCGGTTTACCGTTCGGGTTACCGCTCAGCTCCCAGTAGATCCGGTGGCCATCCCCAGTATCCAGCCAACCGCTGTCGTATGCCGCTAACGGCGGGTACAAACCTCGTAATTGTTCCATGGCGCTTTCCGTCTCTCTGTGAGTCATGCTTTCATCAAAGCGGAAGCCGCCCGGCAGGTCAACGGTAAAACCCGAAAACTCGAACGCGCGCCGAGAACTCGGCGCGCGTTTGCTCAAAATCACAACGACCTGCCTGTAAAATGCCCACAGGCCCGATCAGTTGAGGTGCGCGATCGCACTGATCTCCACCAACTGCTCGGGCGAAGCCAGCCCGGTGACGCCAATCAGCGAACCGGCGGGCCGGTGATCGCCGACATAGCGCTTGAACAACGCAATGCACGGTTCAACGTGCGCCTGTACGTCGGTCAGGTAGATCTCCACATACACCAGGTTCGAACGTTCGGCGCCGAATCCCGCCAATACCCGATCCAGGTTGTCCAACGTCTGTTGGGTTTGCCGTTCGATATCGCCCGCGCCGATAAACTCACCCTGCATATCATGGGAAAACTGCCCCGAAATGTAGAGGGTGTCTTTGACGCGAACGCCTTGGGACACGCCATTCTCCTCTTCCCAAATGACCCCGTGATGGTAGTGCGTGATGCCGTTTTTCATGCTGCTTCTCCAACCGTTTATCGTTTCCATGACGACTATAATCGTTTGATTGGCGAATGAATGTCGTCACTGAAACGACATTGACTATGCAGTTAATTAATTGAATATGTTAAATTAATTATCTTATCACCGGCTCTCGGGGGGCGGCATGCTGCGGGCGAATCTCAATGACATTCAGGTTTTCATGGCCGTCGTCGACGCCGGCAGTTTTGTCGCCGGCGGACAGACGATGGGGCTATCGCGCTCGGCGGCGGGCAAGGCCATCGCGCGTCTGGAGCAGCGGCTGAGCGTGCGGCTGTTGCATCGCACCACGCGTTCGCTTGGCCTGACCGACGAGGGGCGAGAGTTTTATCGGCGCGGTCTGCAGATCCTCGCTTCGGTCGACGACGCCGAGGCCAGCGTGGCCGGCGACAAAGGCACCCCACGCGGGGTGCTGCGGCTGACTGTTCCCGCCGCCTTCGGCAGACGGATCCTGTTGCCGCTGGTGCCGAAATTTCTCGTCGCCTGGCCTGAGGTGCAGGTGGAGATCAGTTTTTCCGATCGCCTGGCGGATATCGTGGAAGAAGGATTTGATTTGGCGGTGCGGATTGGCGTCACGGCGCCGGATACCCGGCTGGTGTCCAGAACCCTCGCCAGGTATCGCGCCCTGCTGTGCGCCTCCCCCGCCTACCTCGCCGCCCGTGGCGAACCGCAAACCGTCGAGTCACTCGCCGGGCACGAGGCTCTGCTGTTCAGCAGCCGCAACCAAAAACAGCCCTGGCGGCTGCGCGACGAGCGCGGCGAATGGGTCAAGGCCCCGGTGCGCGGCCGCCTGCGGCTGGACAGTGGGGAAGCGTTACGCGATGCCGCTCTGTCCGGGTTGGGCATCGCGTATCTGCCGGAGTTTATGATTGCGGAGGACTTGGCCGCCGGCCGTCTGCGGCAGGTGTTGCGCGCCGTGGCGGGTGAAGAAGTCAGGATTGTGGCGCTCTATCCGAATAAGCGCCTGCTGGAACCCCGCGTCAGGCGCTTTCTCGATCTGTTGGTGGATACGCTCGGCGGCTGAGACCTTACCCGCCTTTACGCATATGCGGCTCACGCATCTCCTGCGCGGTTTTCGCCTCGATGCTCAGTTCCGCCGTCGGGCGCAGCAGCAGGCGCGCCAGCCCGATGGGTTCGCCGGTTTCCCGGCAGTAGCCGTATTCGCCGTTCTGCAAGCGCGCCAGCGCCGCATCGATTTTCGGCAACAGGCGGCTTTCGCGATCCAGCTGGCGGAACAACAGGCGCAGATCCTCTTCGCGCGCCGCCTTATCGGCCTCATCGCCCGTCGCTTCGCCGCCGTCGATCTCTTTTTTCAGCTCATCGATGTGCAGCAGCAGCTTTTGCCGCTCATCCTGCAGCAGCTGACGGAAAAACGCCCGTTGAACCGAGTTCATATAATCAGAATCCGGCATGGCCAGCAGTTGCTGCGCATCCGGTAATGCCATCACAGTCATTGCGTTCTCCGAACATTGAAAGTGTAATATTATAACATAATAATTATTTTTATCACCCGGTCATCCTAAAACAAAATATCATTTGTAAACAGCAGGTTAAATGCAATTCGCACTTTGTCGCTTGCATCCTGCCGGCTTTAGGCGGTTAATGACTAAGCAAGCCACCCAATCATAGGTAACGAGAGGCCATCATGAGTAAGGGAATGGATAGCAAAAAAAATGCGAAGAAGAAGCCGTTGAAAACCCCAGCTGAGAAACGTGCGGAGAAACGCGCCAAAAAAGCGCATCCGTCTGGTGAGTAAGCGTCCTTCCATCCGTCATTAAACCCGCCAAGGCGGGTTTTTTATTGCCTCACAGGAGAGATGGCCAATGCCCTGCTTTACCCTCGCCGCCGCCCAATACCCCGCTGCTGAGGCCGATATCGCCAGCAACCTTGAACGTCACCTGGAATTTATCGCGCAGGCAGCCGAACGGCAGGTGCAGCTGTTGGTGTTTCCCGAACTGTCGCTAAGCGGCTATGAGTTGGCCAATGCTGCTGAACTGGCGCTGACGCTGGGCGATCCCCGCCTGCAACCGCTCAGTGCAGCGGCGCAATCGCGGCAGATGACGATCATCGTCGGCGCGCCTTTGCACAGTGGCCAGGCGCTGCATATCGCCGCCTTGATCTTTCACCCCAACGGCACGGTGGCCGTCTATACCAAACAGCATCTGCACGGCGCGGAACAGCAATTCTTCTCGCCCGGTGAGGGCGGCCCGTTGCTGGAAATACAGCAGCAACGCATCGCGCTGGCCATCTGCGCCGACACTTCGGAACCTGGCCACGCAAGCGCCGCCGCACGGGCGGGCGCGCAGATTTATGCCGCCGGCGTGCTGGTATCTGAAGCCGGTTACGCGAAAGACAGCGCCGTGCTGGCAGGCTATGCCCGGCGTTATGGCATGGTCACGCTGATGGCCAACCATGCGGCGCCGACCGGCGGCTGGATCCCGGCGGGCCGCAGCGCCATCTGGGGTAACACGGGAGAGCTTCTGGTTGCCGCGCCGGATGACGCTCCTGGGCTGATCATCGCCGGCAAGACTTCCGACGGTTGGCACGGCCGCCTGTGCCGGTTAAGCTGAAGCCTGACGGCAACGCGGAGGAAAGCATGACGTTACGCGTAATAGATACCGAAACCTGCGGGCTGGACGGCGGCGTGGTGGAAGTGGCCTCCCTCGATCTGCTCGACGGCCAGTTAACCAATCCGATGAGCGATCTGGTCAGCCCGGACCGCCCCATCAGCCTCGACGCGATGGCGATTCATCACATCACCGAACAGATGGTGGAAGGCAAACCGCGCATCGCGGTGGCGATCGGCCGCTATCAGGGCAGCCCCTACTATGTGGCGCACAACGCCGCCTTTGATCGCGGGGTGTTGCCGGAGATGAACGGCGCCTGGATCTGCACCCTCAAGCTGGCGCGCACGCTGTATCCGGACATCAAGTACGGCAACCAGTATCTGCGCTACGCGCTGAACCTGGACGTGCAGCTGCCGGCAGACGCCACGCTGTACCCGCACCGCGCGCTGTACGACTGCTACGTCACCGCCGCGCTGCTGCAACGCATCATCAAGGATTCGGGCTGGACGCCGGAGCAAATGGTGCAGATCACCGAACAGCCGGTGCTGCTGAAGAAATTCAAATTCGGCAAGTATCGCGGGCAGGAAATCGAACGCATCGCCCAGGAAGATCCCGGCTATCTGCGCTGGATGCTGAAGTCCATCGACGATCTGAGCCCGGACATGAAGCACACGCTGAAATACTATCTGATTGGCTAGCACAGCGGGCGGCACAGGCCGCCCGCTGTTCGCCGTTACTCCGCCAGCGCCAGAATGAAGGCGTACTCCAACGCAATATCCTCATAGGCCTTGAAGCGGCCGGATTTGCCGCCGTGACCGGCATCCATGTCGGTATACAACAGCAACTGCCGGTCGTCGGTTTTCAGCTCGCGTAGCTTGGCCACCCACTTGGCCGGCTCCCAATACTGCACCTGCGAATCGTGCAGACCGGTGGTCACCAGCAGATGCGGGTATGCCTGCGCCTTCACCTGATCGTACGGGCTGTACTGTTTGATGTAGTCGTAATAGGCCTGCTCGTTCGGGTTGCCCCACTCGTCGTATTCGCCGGTGGTCAGCGGGATGGACTCATCCAGCATGGTGGTCACCACGTCGACGAACGGCACCTGCGCCACCACGCCGTGGAACAGCTGCGGCGCCTGGTTGATCACCGCGCCCATCAGCAGACCGCCGGCGCTGCCGCCCATGGCGAACACCCGCTTGCCGTCGCCGTACCCCTGGGCGATCAGCGTTTCGGTCACGTCGATAAAATCGTTGAAGGTGTTCTGCTTGTTGAACAGTTTGCCGTCTTCATACCACAGCTGCCCCAGCTCGCCGCCGCCGCGAATGTGCGCCAGCACGAACACGACACCGCGATCCAGCAGGCTCAGGCGGCTGGCGCTGAACGCCGGATCCATGCTGCTGCCGTAAGAACCGTAGCCGTACACCATCAGCGGGTTGGCGCCGCGCTGGAAGCTGTCCTGGCGATACACCAGCGAGACTGGCACCTCGACGCCGTCGCGCGCCTTAACCCACACCCGCTCGCTGCGGTAGTTTTCCGGCGTGAAGTTCTTCACCTCCTGCTGTTTGAGCATCGTCCGCTCGCCGCTGTCCATGTTCAGCTCGTACAGCGTGGTCGGGGTGGTCATCGACGAATAGCCGTAGCGCAGCAGCGCGGTTTCCGGATCCGGGTTATACGCCAGCCAGGTGGTGTAGGTCGGATCGTCGAAGGCGATGCGCTTCTCTTCGCCCGTCTGCCTGTGGATCTGGCGCAGCAGCGTCAGGCCGGCATTGCGCTCTTCCACCACCAACCAATCGCGGAACAGGCTGAAGCCCTCCAGCATCACGTCGGCGCGCGGGGCGATCAGCGTCTGCCACTGCGCTTCGTCCGCCTGCTCGCTCTGGTACAGGCCAAAGTTCTTGCCGTCCTTGTTGGAGCGGATATAGAAATGCTGGTGATAGTGATCGATGGCGTACTCGTGATCCTTGCGGCGCGGCACGAACAGCTGCGGCTTGGCGTCCGCACGATCGGCGTCCAACAGCAGGATCTCCGAGGTGGTGGTGCTGCTCAGGTGGATCAGGATAAAGCGCTCGGAGGTGGTCTTCTCCAGCCCGACGTAAAAGGTATCGTCCAGCTCTTCGTAAATCAGCTCGTCCTGCTGCGGATCGCTGCCCACCACGTGGCGATAAACCTGATACGGCAACAGCGTCTTGGCGTGCTTGCGCACGTAGTACACCGTCGAGGAGTCGTTGGCCCACTCGAAGCTGCCGGAGGTGTTTTCCAGCACTTCGTCGGCCCAGCTGCCGTCGGCCAGGTTCTTGAAACGAATGTCATACTGGCGGCGCGACAGGAAATCCTCCGCCACCCCCAGCCGCTGGTTATCGGGGCTGACGTCCAGCCCGCCCAGGGTATAAAACTCGTGGTTCTCGGCGCGCTGGTTGCCGTCGATAAGCACCTCCCAGTGCTCACTCTCGGCCTGCGGCTGGCGCACGGAAATCGCGTATTCGTTGCCCGGCTCGTAGCGCGTCTGATAGCGATAGCCATGGCGCACGTAAGGCACCGAATGTTCCTGCTGCGGAATGCGCGCCACCATCTCTTCGTACAGGGTTTCGCGCAGCGCCTGCTGCGGCTTCAGCATCGCATCGGTGTAGGCGTTCTCCGCCTGCAGGTAGTCCAGCACCTGGCGGTCCGCGCGCTCATCGTCGCGCAGCCAGTAGTAGTCATCCACGCGCGTATCGCCGTGGATGGTGATGGGATAAGGGCGTTTTTCCGCTTTTGGTGGGGTCATCATTGCTAAATCATCCGCTTACATAGATTGCGGCAAGAGTGACACGATTCCCCCCGGCTTGCCAAGCGGCGCTACGCCAGCTCGCGCTTTTTCTCGTTGACGTCGCTCTCGATGCCCTGCTTGACGTCCGCCGGGATCTTCAGCGCCTGCGCCAGCGCATCGAGGTAGCCGCGCTCCATAAAGTGATCGACGTCGATCACCAGACAACTCAGGTAGTAAACCTCCAGCGCCTCGTCTTCGTTTTGCACGCTGCGGGCGATCAATGCCGGGTTGAGCGGCTGATCGAGCGCTTCCTGCACCCAGCCCTGCGCCTCTTCCCCCACCTGCAGCTGCGACAGACTGTGATCGATGGCGCGCTGCTCGTCGGCATCGATATGGCCGTCGCTCTTGGCGGCGAACACCAGCGCCTGCACCAAACGCTTGGCGCGCAGATCCACCGGCGTGGTTTGCAAACCGAACTGCGGTTCGTCCTGATGGGTCTCTTTCACCCGCTGCTTATACTTGTTCCACAGCACCGCGCCCACCGCCGCGCTGCCGCCGATAATCAGCGCATTCTTGCCGAATTTGCCCACCAGCTTGCGCGAAGATTTGTTGGCCAACAGCACGCCGACCAGGCCGCCCAGCGCCGTGGGCGCCAGCAGTTTGCCGATGCCTTCCGCCCCCCCCATCGCACCGGCCTTCTGCCCGATCAACGTTTGAATCTGCTGCATCCAGTTACTTTTCATCATCTACCCCTTGCGTGAGAAAACGCGGCGCGCAGGCGCGGCCGAACCGACGGTAAACCGCCAGATTAGGGGATCTTTTGTCAATTTACGTCTGGGGGATGCAAACCTGTGTTTAGCGGGCCGGGCGGCCCGCCTGGATGGCTGCGGCGTTACGCGTCTTCATCGCCCGCTTCGTCGTCCTGCTCGTACTCCGCCAGCTCGTCGCGCATCGCCTGGATGGCGTCGCGGGTCATCAGCGCCAGCGTGCGGTAGAAACCGGTGGTGGCGTGCGCTTCCACTTTACCGAGGAAGCGGCCGCACCACGGCAGCAGAAACTCGTCGAACAGCGCGATCTGCGCCTGCGCTTCATCTTCCTGCGACTGATCTTCCAGCCAGGAGGCCGCCAGCAGCAGTTGGCCGAAATGGTCGGCCGGCGCCTCCGCCAGCGGCATGCCGCGCTGCTGCAGGAAGGTGCGCACTTCCGCTTCGCTGGCGCCTTCGACGTAGTCGGAGCGGAACGGCGACACGCTGCACTCGCTGCCGACGAACATCGCGTTGAAGTCGGTCGCCAGCTGGTTGACGTCACAGCCCTGTTGCAGGCGCTTCAACAGCTCATCCTGCTCCAGCGGCCAGTGCTGCTGCAGCTTGCCCTCTTTGATCAGCGCGAACAGCGGCACCAACAGCGGATCCTGCGGCTGGCGGTAGAACAGCGTACCCAGCACGCGGCAGACAATCGAAAACTCATTCATGATAAGGCCTTATACAATACGGAAAATTTTGCCGGGACGATGTCACAAATCGGCCAATTCCGCAATCGCCGGCTTGCCGCGCCGCTCGAGAAAATCCAGCAACCGGCGCGGGCTGACGTTAAGAATGCGCGCTTGTGGGAAGCCCACCTCTTCGATGATGCGCTCGCAGTGCTCGAAATTACCCAGTGAAAAAGCGACGTGCGAATCCGAACCCAGCGCCAGCCAGCCGCCGGCGTCGCGCACCGCGGCGGCGATCGCCCGGCAGTTGGCCTCGCTGCCCTTGCGGGAATGGGTGAACGACGAGTTATTCAGCTCCAGCGCCACTTCGTATTTGGCGGCGGCCGCCGCGACGGCGGGAATGTCGATCGGGTAACGCGGGTTGCCGGGGTGGCTGATGATATGCACGTCCCCCTGCGCCATCGCGGCGATCATCGCTTCAGTATTGGACGCTTTATCCTGCGGCGCAAACACCGGCTCGTGGAAACCGGCGATGATCACGTCGGTGGCGGTCAGCATCGGGCCGGTGCAGTCGATATCGCCCTGCAGGTTTTTGATGTTGGCTTCGATGCCGCGCAAGATGCCCACGCCGTTCACCCGGCGCGGCCACACGTGCATGTTCATAAAGTGCCAGTAGTGCGGCGCATCGGCCATGTCCGGGCCGTGATCGGTGATGGCGAACAGCTTGATGCCCTTCTGCTGGGCTTCGGCGATGTAATCGTGCAGCGTGCTGTAAGCGTGGGTGCTGGCGACGGTGTGCATGTGCAAATCAACGGGGTACATTGTTTCTCCTTCCAGAGGGCCCGCCCGCAAAGGTACGGGCAGGCGCGATGACGATAACAGCTTATCAGTTACCGAACGGCGGCTGAAGGATCAGTATCCCCGTTGCCTGTCGACCACGCCGGCCGGGGCATGCCCCGCCTCCAGCGCGCGAATGTTGGCGGCGATCTGATCCATCGCCTGCTGCGGCAACGTGATGGCAGCAATATGCGGGGTAATGGTGACACGCGGATGACGCCAGAACGGATGATCCTGCGGCAGCGGCTCGCGGGCGAACACGTCCAGCGTGGCGGCGGCCATCTGCCCCTGCTCGAGCGCCGCCAGCAGATCGGCTTCCACCAGATGCGCGCCGCGCGCGATGTTGATGAGATAGGCGCCCGTGCTCAACTGCGCGAACAGCTCGCGGTTGAGGATGCCGACGGTCTCCGGCGTATTGGGCAGTAGATTGATGAGCAGTTTGACGCCGTCGAGGAAGGCCGCGCGCTGCGCCTCCCCGGCGAAGCTTTGCACGCCGTCGATCTGTTTGGCGCTGCGGCTCCAACAGCGCACGCGAAAGCCAAACTCGGTCAGCTTGCGCGCCACGCTCTGCCCCAGCACGCCGGCGCCGAGGATGCCGATGGTGAAATCATCCAGCGAGTGAGGATCGAGCGGCTGCCATTCCTGCCGCTGCTGGAGCGCCTGATACTCGTCGAAACGGCGGAAATAACGCAGCGCATAGCTCAGCGCATATTCCTGCATCTGCTGCGCCATGCCGGTATCCTCCAGCCGCAGCAGCGGCACGCCGGCGGGCAGCGTGCCGGGATGTTTGCGTTCCTGATCAAGAATGGCGTCGACGCCGGCGCCGAGGGCGAACACCGCTTTCAGATCGCGGCGGTTGGCCAGCATCTCGTGCGGCGGGCGCCACACCAGCGCGTAATCGGCCGGCCGCTCGTCGCCGCGCTGCCACTCGCGGATCTCGGCCTGCGGCAGGCGTTGCTTGATGCCGGCCAGCCATTCCTGGGCGTTAAACAAGGGGTGGTAATAAATGATGTTCATGCTGCGGGCTCCCGTTTGTTTTTATTGGTTTTCCCCCAGCCTTCCGCGATTCGCCGCCGGATGCAAGCGTTAAAGCCCAAAATAAAAACAGCCCCGACCAGTGGGGGCTGTTGCGCATGCTCGTCAATCAGGCGGCAGACGGGCCGTCGCGCCGGATAAGGCGCCGCAGCAGCGGAATGAGGATCAGCATCGCCACGCCGACGCCCGCCGCCCCCCAGCCCAGCACGCTGAAGATTTCGCTGTAGCCGGGGTTGGTTTGCAACGGCGTGCTGCCGCTGTTTTCCGGCATCAGGCCGGAGACGTAGCCCGCCAGCACCGAGGCGACGCCGGTCACCATCATCCAGCAGCCCATCATCACGCCCTGATAGCGCGGCGGCGCCAGCTTGCCGATCATCGCGTAACCGATCGGCGAGATCATCAATTCACCGACGCTTTGCAGCACATAGCTGATGACGATCCATTTAAACGCCACCAGCCCGTCGCCGCCCGCCATGCTGATGCCCAGCGGCAACACCAGCATGCCGAGCCCGATGCAAAACAGCGATCCGGAGAACTGCAGCGGAATGTCGATGTTGCAGCCGCGAGCGCGCAGGCGGTTGAACCACCAGGCCAGCAGCGGGCCGCCCACCACGATCACCAGCGTGTTGATGTTCTGGATCCACTGCGGCGCCACCTGAATGCCGTAAACGTTCAGATTGATGTTGTGCTCGGAGAACAGCATCAGCCCCATCGGCGCCAGCTGGTACAGCGCCCAAAACACCAGCGAGCCCAGCGCCAGGATCAGATAGGCCGCCATTCTGCGGCGCTCATCGCGCGGATGGTGGCGCAGCGTCACCACACACAGCATCAGGAAGATCAGGGCGCCGAGTACGATCACAAAGTGCCCGCTGAACTCGGCGTGGGTCAGCATCACGCGGATGATCGGCACCAGCGCCACCAGCACCGCCAGCCCGACCAGCATGCGCCAACGGTATTGGCTGCGGCTGGCGTCGTGCAGCGGCGTATTGAGATCCGCCAGAATCCGCCAGCGGCAGACGGCGACGATGATCGCCGCCGCATTGCCCAGCGTGGCGAACAGGAACAGCGCGCGATAGTTTTCCGTCAGTTGGAAATACCCGGCGACGGTAAAGCCAACGAAGAACCCGAGGTTCATGCCGGCGTAGTTCCACAGGAATGCCGATTCGCGCCGGTCATCGTCCGGCTTGAAACGCTGGGTCAGCATCATGTTAATGCAGGTGACGTTAAGGCCGCTGCCGGTCAGAAACATCGCCAGCCCCCAGTACAGCCCCCACACGCCCGCGACGGCAATCAGCGCGCAGCCGAACACCTGCAGCACCATACCGAGCACGAACAGGTTGCGGTTACTGAGGAAACGGCCGCCGAGGTAGCCGCCGAACATGTGCAGACCATAGTTGAAGGCGCCGAACACGCCCATCATGGCGTTGGCGCTGCTTTCGTTGAAGCCCAATCGCTTGGTGGCGTACAGCACCAGCGTGGAGTAAAGCACGGCGAAGCCCAGCGTGGCGAAGATTTGGATGAAGAACAGCGCCCCTGCACCGGGGGGAATGGCATGGCGCGCTTGCGGCGCCGGCATGGCATCTGAAGGAGTCAAAACGAACCTCTACTGCATTATTATGTAATGAGTCTGTCCCTGTCTGCGGTATCGCCGGCCTGTCTCCCGGCAATCTGCGCGGCATCGTGATGTTCCTTGCCAAAAACGCCGCGCCGACACAATTCCATTTAGCGACACATTTGACTAATAATCCAGTATTAATGCATATAACAGCAAACAGACCGATCTCACTGGCGATATATTGAGCTACTTGAACAGAAAAAGGTCAAACAATCGTCTGTCATGAATTCTGGCCGCTGCCTACCCTGCCCGCTGGCGACCGCGAGTGGGAATATCGTTCGGTAAATCAGCAAATTGCTGCAAGTTTGGCTAAACAGTCATGAGAATGAAATAAGAGGGTTGACGCTGAGATCAGATTCTCCTACATTAGCGCCCGTCGACAGCGCAAAGCGTTTTCGACAACAAAACGGTGAGGTGTCTGAGTGGCTGAAGGAGCACGCCTGGAAAGTGTGTA
>NZ_JVEL01000573.1:0-1437 GCF_001076875.1 Serratia sp. 506_PEND | reverse complement strand
CGGCCACTTTGCATGTGAACGCATGCTAAAACTCACTGAATTTATCGACGATGCTGGAGAGGGGAACGGTCATTACCTGTCGTATCTGAAGCCAGAATTGCAGCGGCTCAATAGTTTCGATCTCAAATACTGGCCTGACATTGCCGGGATCATTCGCTCGCTGGGTATGGAAGAGGTGGAGATTACCTTTGCAGATGAAGCGACAGAGGCGATTATCAACGCCCACAGGCCTTCAGGGACGGATTTCTTCAGGAAGTTATTTGATAATATTAACGAGCAAAAAACAGGGGATTACTACGCCTTACCACGGACGTTTAAACTTTCAGATGCTGCGCTGGCGACGATTTGTAATATCACACGCGATCTGCCACCGGATGCGCTCATTGACGCGGCCTACGTGAAACGAACCCGTCATCGACTGAAAGAACAGGGCTACAGCGCTATATGGTAAAGCAAGCTGTCATCCTTACCCATTTTTCATCGTGGGTACTGATCCTATTGGGCTCATCACCAGAGATGCCCCTGCACCCGTGCAAAGTGTTCTGCATAATAACAGTCTGAACGAACGCCTGATGGCAGCGAGCGTTGATGCCCCCCAGAGCATCTTACTTGCGATACAGACTCCCCTGACCGGATGCTGCACGTGCCCACAGTTCTTCATCGCTGAGCGTTGTCTCAATCAGTTCAATCGGTACACCGCAGTCATCAATAACGGCCACCCGGTAATCATCGATGGGTTCATAAGGCCCCAGGATAACCGTCTCGCCCGCAATCGCCTCAGCCAGACTACTGACCTTAAACGCCACGTGTGGAACGGTTTTCAGCAACGGATGGAGCGGCGAGTCATCAGTGAAACGATGCCACTGCACCCGAAACTTGCCTGGATTATCGGTGGTATACGTCCCCGCGCGGGCACTGAACTTGCCTGCAGTATTACCATCCTGCAACGGGATACCAAAATGATGAAACTCATACTGTACGTCTGCTTTCATGGGTAACACCTGCCTCCGTTGGGTTAAACGCCCGATACATTACCCGGTGAACCGATAACAATACAGAAACGGGTATTAACTTTCTGGTCAGCCAACGGGCAGCTTACCCCCTTCTCAAACGCGCTGTAACGCTTCAGGAGCGATACAATCGATTTATCCACAGCTTTCCATCAATATTAACTCAAACACACTTATACGGGCTTACAGGGATATTCAGCGAAATACAATATTACAACGTTCACCCCTGTTAAAATAACATCTGCTTAATGCGCCAATCATTCTTCACATACTGACTCTGGATAAACACGTTCAATTTCACGTACTGCATTCCTGCTGAAAGTATATCCCTGGGCTATTCCCCCGATCACCCGCCACGTCGCTTACCATTATCTCGCAATCACTCTCCATACTCTTTAGCTCACGTTCTCATTGATGTGAATAAAGC
>NZ_JVEL01000572.1:0-7504 GCF_001076875.1 Serratia sp. 506_PEND | reverse complement strand
AAGGTAGCATTGAGTTGAAGTCAGTGGAGTTCGGCATGTCAGAAAATGACGTATGACAGTGATTATACTTGAGTTTTGTGGAGTTTGGGAGATGTACATAGAAGTGAAAGTGGTGCCCGGACTCGGAATCGAACCAAGGACACGGGGATTTTCAATCCCTGTGCTTGTTGATAAAATGTTAAAAGATATATAATTTAACCGTTTACACGCGAATTGATAAATTCGAGTGTAAAACATGCATACATTAGCTAAAGTCACATCTATGGGTGTCAGCCACCCAGAACCTCGTGTTATCCCTATGGTCTCAACTAAAGGGGGCGAAGGTAAATCTACCCAAAGTGCCAATCTTGCCGGCTTCCTAGCTGATGCTGGTAAAAAGACTCTCCTCATTGATGGCGACCACTCTCAACCTACCGCGAGCAGCATTTTTTCCCTGGAATATGAGGCCCCCAACGGTTTGTATGAACTGTTGATGAAGACGGTCGACCTCAATCACCCCGAGCAAATCATCTCCCGTTCTGTTATCCCTAATCTCGATGTCATCGTTTCCAACGATCCCCACGACCGTTTATCTTCTGCCATGTTGCATGCCCCTGATGGACGGATGCGTCTAAAGAATGTTCTGCAGCACCCTTTGTTCAACGAGTACGACGTCATCATCATTGATTCGAAAGGTGCGGCGTCTGTGATGCTCGAACTGATCCTGGTGGCCAGCACAGAATTCGCTGTCGGGGTTATCAAGCCTATACTGCCGGACACCCGTGAGTTTCTGCGTGGCACATTGGGGTTGATGGAGGGATTATTGCCGCTGACCTGCTACGGCATCGCGTTACCTCGTATCCGTATCCTGACCAACTGCATGGAGTACACAAATCTGGATTGGCAGACTTTGGAAAGTTTGCGCAGTATCATCAAAAATGGCCAATATCTGCGTGCAGATGCCTTCGATGTCTCCCTTCTCGACACCATCATCCCCAAACTGGAAATTTACAAAATGGGGCATGCTTCCGGTCAACCTGTTCATCGGCTTGAAAAGACCACAGTTCGCACATCTACACTGGCAGCTGCTGACACCATGCATATGCTGGCTTGTGAACTGTTCCCTCAGTGGAAATCAGACTTTGATGCACTACTGGCCGGGAAGTCGGAGGTGCAGCTATGAACCAGACAACAACCAATATTCCTTATTCCTCCGATGCTGAGCAGGCCGTTCTCGGCGGCTTGATGCTGGATAACGAGCGGTGGGATGACGTTCTCCCATTGGTTGGCGAGCGTGATTTTCATCTGGCGGTTCATCGCCGAATTTTCCAGGCCATGGCTCGCCTGATGGCTGTTCAACAGCCGATTGATCTGATTACGCTCCATGAATCACTGGAGCAAAATGGTGCGCTTGAACAGGTGGGTGGTTTTGCTTATCTGGCGGAATTATCTAAAAACACGCCGAGTGCAGCCAATATTGTCGCCTATGCCGAGATTGTGGCTGAACGCAGTCGTCTGCGCAGCCTGTTGCAACTCGGGCGTGAATTGAGCGCTGATGCCGCCAATCCCCGCGCAGAGTCTGCGGCCCTGACCGAGCGGGCTGAGCAGCAATTGTTTCAGATCTCTGAGCAAACCCAGTCACAGCAGAATGTCAGCCTGACGGATGGGTTGAATGATGTTGTGACCTATCTGGAGACGGTGAATGGCGGCAATGGTATCACCGGCACCCCGACCGGTTTCTCACAGCTTGATGATATGACGTGTGGTTTGCAGCCCGGAGATTTGGTTTTGCTTGCGGCACGGCCTTCGATGGGGAAAACCGCCTTTGCGTTGGGCGCCTACACTGGCGCGCTTCGTGGCACGGAGAAACCTGCATTCTTCTTCAGTCTGGAAATGCCGCGTGAGCAACTGCTTCAACGTCTCATTGCTGTAGACGGAAGGGTTGAACTTTCACGTCTGCGCAGTGGCCAGTTGGATGATGAAGATTGGGCGCGTATTTCCAAAGCGCTGGAACGCTTATTGCCATTGGAAAACCGCCTGATTATTGACGATGAATCATATTTGACCCCCGCACTGCTGCGTTCCAGGGCTCGCCGCTACACTCGCTTGTACGGTAAGCCGGGTTTAATCATGGTCGATTACCTGCAGTTGATGCGTTGCCCAGGGCAGGAGAACCGCACCCAGGAAATTGCGGAAATTTCCCGCAGCCTGAAAGCGTTGGCCAAAGAACTCGACTGTCCCGTCGTCGCGCTGTCTCAGCTGAACCGTCAGTTGGAGAGCCGTGCGGATAAGCGTCCGTTCAATGGCGATCTGCGCGATTCCGGTGCGTTGGAGCAGGATGCGGATGTGATCGCGTTCATCTACCGTGATGAAGTTTATTACGCTGATTCTGATGATGCCGGCACGGCAGAAATTATTATTGGTAAGCAGCGGCAGGGGGCAACGGGTACCGTTCGAGTCAAGTTTGAAGGGCAATTCACCGCGTTCAGCGACCTCCACGACGGTCAGTATGGCCAATACTCGGGGAGGGCGTAACCATGGCGCGTGCTAAAACCAAGCTCCTTGATCTGAACACTGCTTTGCTCCAGCAGGGAAAAACCGCTGTCGGCACTCAAGCATCAACCTCGACAATGTCTGCACTGCCAGTAAGTGAGATGCCGTTGGTGCTGACTCTCGACCAGTTGAGCGTATCGCCGTATAACCCGCGAATTTCCCGGAACCCTGAATATGATGAAATCAAGGCGGGGATTCGTGTTCGTGGCCTGAGAACAGTGCCATTAGTTACTCTTGACCCTGAACAACCTGAATTGGGTTATTTCTTTAGCGATGGTGGCAACACTCGCTATTCAATCCTGCAGGAATTGTGGCAAGAAACAGGGGATGAGCGGTTTTACCGTATTTCTTGTGTTTTCAAGCCGTGGCCAGGCCGTTTGTCTTGTCTTCTTGGCCATCTGGCCGAGAATGAACAGCGCGGTGATCTGGCATTTATCGAAAAAGCGCTGGGGATCCGGGATGCCCGTGCACTGTATGAAGAAACATTAGGTAAAGCTGTTTCTCTACGTGAGCTCTCAAGTCTGATGGGGGCTGATGGATATCCGGTACATTTCTCCAGTATCAGTCGTATGGAAGATACGGTGAAATACCTGTACCCATTCATGCCAACTCTTCTTAAATCGGGGTTGGGGGCACCCCAGATTCGTCATTTGCTTGCACTACGAGCTGAAGCTGAGAAAACCTGGCAGGAACATAGTGTTACTGTCGAAGTTCTAGAACCGTTTGATAGTGTCTTTGGCAAAGTCTGCAACCAATTTGATGACGCCGAAATCTACTCGCTGGATATGTTTCGCGATGAGTTGATCGGTGCCCTTATCAACGCATTGCCACACCCGTTGCTCAATTATGACCGCTGGTTACTGGAGCTCGATCCCAAAGAGCAAAACCGGCGTAAGCATCTCGGTGAGCCTGCGCCGGCATTAGCGCCTGAGCTGTCAGGTAAGGGAAATACTGTCGAACTGGTGCCAGCACTGCAACAGGAAGATACCAGTGGTCAAACGGAACCTGACGTGCGGGGAGGTGGGGCTTCTTTGGTGCTGGACAGTGCGCTGCATGAGTCGACAGGTGCTGCTGATGAGGAATCACAGGACTCTCAGGAAGGGGAAACGCCTACCCCTCAAACTGAACCACGTATTGAAACTCAACCTGATTTATACGGTGCTTCTTCGGTGTTATCAGGTGACATTGAGACGGTTTTAGACGGTGAAAATGATACCGTCAATGAATATCCCCTGCCTGGTACTCATGAGTCGACTGCCCCTCATAGCAATACTGAGACACAGCCAAAGCAAGGTGTAACCCCTGCTGCAGAGGTGCCGTTTGCCGAGGTAGGACTTGAGCCGGTCTCCTCAATTTGGGCTATTCCGGCTCTGCAGGACGATATCGAGCACCTGCAGGTGATCACCTTCCGGTTGGCATTTGAACTGGCCGAAGTGGCGGGCTGCGAGGCTGAAATCAAAGCCGATAAAGCGGCCTTACAGTCTGCCGGTTACGCATTGGCTGCCGAGCGTCCATCTCGTTTCACCGCGTTACTCCTTACGCTTGCCGGCAATAACCCGGACGGTGCCGGAACCAGCTCGCTCAATGAAGCTCTCATCGGGTCGGAGAATCCTGCTGACTGGCCTTTGCTTGACGATATTCATGCCGTGAAATTGATGCGTCTTATTCGCGTTTTGCGTCGGCTGCGTGAACTGCAGAGGGATTTACCTGTAACCGGGGAGGCCGTCTGATGAGTCATTCACAACGACAAGTGCGCCTGGTGAAACTGGTGCGCAAACTCCTCGAACTGGCCCGCAGCAACAGCAATGCCCATGAGGCAGGGCTGGCGTTAGCCCGGGCGCAAAAGCTGATGGAGAAATATGGCATCAGCGAGCTGGAAGCCAGCCTGTCATCTATCCAGACGGCACCGAGCCAGGGAGCTCCTTCCGAAGCGAAACAAAAACTGCCCGAATGGATGTCTGGATTGGCGTGGGCAATTGCCCGCGCCTTTGGATGTCGTTTGTATTTTTCATGGCGGGATACCCCTTCTGGCCAGCGTCGCAATGTGACGTTCTACGGCTTCAGTGAGCGGCCGGCCGTTGCTGCCTATGCGTTTGATGTGCTGAGCCGGCAACTGAAAGAGAGTACTGCAGACTACCTGAAAACCCAGAATAGCCGCCTGAAACTGAGCACGCGCCGTGCACGCGCCGAGCAGTTTCGGGCCGGTTGGGTGCGTGGTGTACAGCGGGTCATTTCCAGTTTCCCGGTACCAGACAACGAGCAGCAATTGATGACGACCTGGATTGCTAATCAGGACATGGTGGATGCCAAGACACGTGCGTTGAAAGGATGCCGTGGTGGTGATCTTGCCCGCAGCCAGGGGTTTAAAGCAGGGCAGAACGCCAGGTTGCACCAGGGAGTTCAGGGTGATGGGCCAGTGGCAATCGCACATAGCATTGGGGGGGAATAGGACAATGAGTAATAGCTTATCGCAGGCAACGAACAGCCTGCTCACGCAGTTGGTGATGGAGTTGAAATCAGGCTATATCCGCCGTTGTGAGTCCCTGGGGCTGACAACGGAAGAGATGCAGCTGCTGCATGGTTTGACCATTGAAGATCTGCATTACCTGATGAACAGCTCCGTATCGGTGCTGACCTTCCAAATCCATCACGAGAATTTCTCATTGATGTTGCAACACGCGCGCCGCGAGCAGCAGCGTATGCAGCGGATTGACCGTGCACTGGCGTTAGGGGGCTCTATCGAAATGATGCAGCACTACTTTGGCCTCTCCACCGTTGAAGTCGCCGCTCGCCGGCGCATGACCGGTATCAATATTCGGCAGGGGCGGTGTGCGGCGCTCAGCGACGACGAGAATGCGGCATTGTGGCGTCAGTGGCAAAAAGCGGACGTCGATGACGCCTCCAGTGCGGATGGACTGGACGTCATGATGCTGGCCGCCGAGCAGATGGATGTTTCTCTGACAGCGGTCTGGCATGCCGTTCGCAGCTTTGATGCCCCTCAGACTGCTACTGCCAGAAAAGCCATTCAGGCCGTGCGTACGCCACGCGGTACGCCGGGAGGAAATGCAAGGAGGCTGGCATGAAGCCGGTGATATTAATGCCGGGGTTGCAGGTCCCTCGTTCGGCGCCGCCGTCCTGTCAAAAAAAGGCGAAGGAGCAGGTCAGGCGCTTCCGCAGCGGGGAGCGTAACTACAAGCAGCTTCATGTCAAAGGCAAGCACGCCCCCGGGCGTGCCTGGATGAAGATTGATATCGGTACCAGTTGGCGACTGCTCAGCCGAAACAGTGGTGATGACTGGGAGTTGTTGACCCACGAGCGCTACAACAACGAACTGTGGAAGTGATGACATTCACCCTGTGCCTGGTTGTCGGGTACAGGCCTGAGTGCCGTTAGGCCAACAACCGCTTGACGCCTTCGCCCTGTGGGCGAGGGCAGCGTAAAAGGATGCGCAAAATCGATGAGCATAAAAACACCTGATGATAGCCTGATCACCTTTACGCTCGAACAAATGAATGCCCGCCTGGCGGAACGAATAGGTGCCGAAAAGCACGCGGGGGCTCCCGATGTCACGAATCTGCGCAGCGGTCTCTTGTTCATGGGGAATGTGCATGATTCCATCCCCCGCCGGTTGCTCCTGGACACCCGTTTGTCACCGCTGGATAAAACCGCGTGGATAATGATCCGTCTGTACGCGCAACAGAACCAGGGCGCCGTGTTCCCTACCTATGACGAACTGCAGCTGCAGCTCGCCTCGCCGTTTAACGGTAAGGCGTCCCGCGAGACTGTCAGCCGCGTGCTGCTGATGTTACGCCTGACCGGCTGGCTCAGTTTGTGCCGACGTGTGCGTGACGACAAGGGGCGGGTGAAGGGCAATATCTATGCCCAACATGATGAGCCGCTCTCGGCCCGTGATGCGGAGACATTGGACCCGACCTGGCTTGATACGGTCGCCATGGGTTGTGCGCACAAGAACCGTACCGTCAGCCAGACGGCCTGGTCGGTACTGTCCGATATTCAAAATGACCCGACAATGCGACATCAGCATTCCCAGATGGCGGCAATTGCTGAACGGCTGGGTTCACCACAAACCCCGCAACAGATGGCCGCCAGAGTGTCTCACCGGCAGGAAAACTCCCCCCGTTCGGATGCCGAACTCAGTAAAAAATCCCCGGGTTCGGAGTCCGAACTCAGTGTAAAACAGGGGGGCAAAACACCGAGTTCGCTTTCCGAACTCATGCTGAAATCAGTCACTTACGGCGCATCAACCAAACCGAACTGTAACGTACGTTCTTTCACACAGAGTGTGAATAAAACAACGTACGTACCTGAGTTGCCAGCTGAACTGCAACACAGCATGGCGGCGGATGATTTGCGGCAGATAGCTGTCCAGCTTAAGGCATTGCCTGCAGATGCTGCTCGCCAGGTTCTGGAGAGTCTTGAGCAGACAATGGGCAAAGGCAGCCTGAATAACCCCACGGGCTGGCTGCTGGCGGTGATCAAGCGTGCCCGGAACGGTGAGCTGTATGCGAGTGCCAAATTCCCAGAGCCTGTCAGGCCTGTTTCGCCACGCCAAATACCTTGCCCTGCGGCGCCCGTAAAACCAGCAGGACCATCCCGCCAGCATCTGGCTTCGCGGGAGTATGTCAGCGACATTGTTGCGAAGTTACGTCTGGGAATGGCACGTGCAAAAAATAGGTCATAAATCTGGAGGGGTATTCGTGTTCAAAAAATGCACACTGTTGGCAGTGCCAGCACCGGTTAAAAACTAAACAGCTGAAGATCTGGCTAGTGTATCCAGAATTTTCGATTCTCTCAGGTACGAGCTCGATTGGTTAAAAAGCGCTCACTGTTGGCACTGCCAACAGTGATTGAAAAGTGACCGATGCTTTACGTCATCACTTTTCCTTTGGAAATGAAAAAGAGTTTTGGATTGCTGCTAAGTAAGCACGTGGTGAACTCACCTTGCGTTGCA
>NZ_JVEL01000571.1:0-12476 GCF_001076875.1 Serratia sp. 506_PEND | reverse complement strand
CCCGCCACTGCGCCCAGCACAGAACCGGCGATGCGGTTTTCATCCTGCACCGGTGCGCGGTGCGTCACGGTGACATTGCGGCATTCCTGACGCGGCGTTTTGATGGTTTCTTTAATCGGCGTTGCGGCGAGCACCTGCGCATATTGCGGACCGGCAGAAAAGACGTCCAGGCTGGCTACCGCGGCAATCCCCAGAGCGGCAGCGACACCAATTCCAACACCGGCTAACATTGACTTGTTCACAGGAAACCTCCTGAAAGTGTTACCACGCATTTTTTCCGGGGTCTGTTACCGGCTGCACCGCGCTTATTATTTTGCGCATGGGCGGCTTGCGGTATCCCGGTTTACGGCGTGCGCGACGCGCCGTCTGTAAACGAGGTAAAGTCTGCACAATGATCTGAAGGCCCGCAATAAGACAAAGGGACCAAAAATGCGGGAAAACGGCCGTTTTCCCGTTGTTTAGGAGGAATCTTAAGAATTTTACCCATGCCGATGACGGCTTGTGCAGAAGAATCAAACAACCGCCGCCGATCGCCTCGCGCCGCCATAAAAAAACCCGCGCGGGCGAACCGGCGCGGGTTGATCGACAAAGGCGGGATCAGTGCATCTTCAGACGCGGACGGATCACCCGGTTGATGCCGCCCACCAGCATCATCAGGCCGGTTTTGATGTAGCCATGCAGCGCCACCTGGTGCATGCGGTACAGCGAGATGTAAACGAAGCGCGCGATGCGCCCTTCCACCATCATGGAGCCGCGCATCAGGTTGCCCATCAGGCTGCCGACGGTGCTGAAGCGCGACAGCGACACCAGCGAGCCGTGGTCTTTATACACGTATGGCTTCAGCGTCTGGCCGTTCATCAGCGCCAGAATATTGGTGGCGCAGCGCGAGGCCATCTGGTGCGCCGACTGCGCGCGCGGCGGCACGAAACCGCCGCCCTCTTTCGGGCAGGAGGCGCAGTCGCCGATGGCGAAGATGTTCGGATCGCGCGTGGTCTGCAGCGTCGGCTCTACCACCAGCTGGTTGATGCGGTTGGTTTCCAGGCCGCCGATGTCCTTCATAAAGTCCGGCGCCTTGATGCCGGCCGCCCACACCATCAGATCGGCGTCGATGAATTCGCCGCCCTTGGTGTTCAGGCCTTTGGCGTCCGCGCTGGTCACCATGGTGTTGGTCAGCACGCGCACGCCCAGTTTGATCAACTCCTGGTGCGCGGCGGCGGAAATGCGCGGCGGCAGCGCCGGCAGGATGCGCTCGCCGGCTTCCACCAGCGTCACGTTGAGCGCGCTGTTGTCCAGGCCTTCGAAACCGTAGCTGTGCAACTGCTTCACCGCGTTGTGCAGTTCGGCGGACAGTTCAACGCCGGTGGCGCCGCCGCCGACGATAGCGATGTTGACCCGCTCTTTTTGCCCCGGCTGCGCCGAGAACTTCAGGAACAGGTTGAGCATTTCGTTGTGGAAACGACGTGCCTGATGGGGGTTATCCAGGAAGATGCAGTGCTCTTTCACGCCCGGCGTACCGAAATCGTTCGAGGTGCTGCCCAGCGCCATCACCAAGATGTCGTACGGCAATTCGCGCGCCGGCACCAGTTCGCCGCCCTGCTCGTCGCAGATCTGCGCCAGCTGCAGAGTTTGCGTCTCGCGGTTGATGTTGGTCAACGACCCCAGTTGGAAGCTGAAATGGTGATTGCGCGCGTGCGCCAGGTAGCTGAGCGCATCCACGCCGTCATCGAGGGAACCGGTCGCCACTTCGTGCAACAGCGGTTTCCACAAATGGCTGTGGTTGCGATCCACCAGCGTGATCTCGGCTTTGTTCTTGCGGCCAAGTTTATGGCCCAGGCTGGTCGCCAGCTCCAGACCACCGGCGCCGCCGCCAACAATAACGATTTTCTTCTTTGGCGTTGTCAAAATAACCCCCTAAATGTGAACCATTTGTTATCCCAGGGTAAATAAATAATATCCTTAGAATACATAGGGTTCGCGTAAAATAAATCGGCTCTCTGCAGCCAGAATAGCATGTGAGGTTATTTGGTCATACCAAAATTGACGTACATCAAATTTTTTTGGTTAAAGGCTGGACGCGGGGATTTTTTGGGGATTGTGATTCAAATAGTTAGCGCTGAGTCACAGTTTTAAATTTTGCCGATTGCCACAGAGAATCTTGCTTTGACGCACAAAAAAGCCGCACTTTCCGTCGGTGAAAAACGGGGAGCGCGGCTCGCGGCAGCGTTATGAAACTGTTAACCCAGCGCCTTGAACGCCTTGAGCCGCTGCAGATGCGGCGAGATGTTTTTGAACTTGTGCGTCTGCTGTTCATCCCACACAATCTCGTAGTAGTGATGCAGCAATTCGGCGCTGCGCCGGTTATCCAGCACCTCGTCGTGGCGCGACAGCACCACCAGACAGCGATCGCGGTTTTTCTCGCGGAAATCCTCCACGCACTTGGTGGCGATATCGCGATACTCTTCCGGCCGGTCTATCTTGCCGTGCATGTGCTCTTCCGGGTACAGGTTGGGATTGAACATCGCCTGGCGAATGCCGCACAGGAAACCGATGCGCTCCGCCCAGAAGCCGCCGAGGCCGACCCCGCAGATCAACGGGTGCGCGTCGCCGCCCTGCTGCACCGCCTTGTCCACCTCTTTCAACAAATGCTGCATGTCGTGACGCGGATGCAGCGTGCTGTAGCTGATAAAGCGCACGTCCGGATCGATAAACTGCAGCTGTAACACCTTTTCATGATTGCCGGGACTGGTGGAATCGAAGCCGTGCAAATAGATAATCATGTGGATCCTCGCAACAAGCCAAGGGCCGCGGGCGCGGCCCTCATCATTTCCGCTCTGCGCCGCGGTGCGGCGCCTGGATTCACCCTTGCGAACGCTGCTTGTGCTCCTCCCAGCGCTCGCTCAGCGCGCTGAGCGCCTTGTGCGCCTGCTGCCAGCGCTCGGAGTCGCGCAGTTCCTGACGGGTGAACTGACCGCGATGATATAACCGCTTCACCTTCTCTGCTTTGACCGGGGACAGGTTATCCAACACGCTGACCGCGCCTTCGCGGTGGTTGCACACCAGGATCATGTCGCAACCGGCATCCAGCGCCGCCTGGCCGCGTTCGGCATAGCTGCCCATGATGGCGGCGCCTTCCATCGACAGATCGTCGGAGAAAATCACGCCGTCGAAGCCCAGCTCCTGACGCAGGATCTGCTGCAGCCAGTACGGCGAGCCGCTGGCCGGACGCGGGTCCGCTTCAGTATAGATGACGTGGGCCGGCATGACGGCGTCCAACAGCTGACGGTTGATCAGCTCGCGGAAGATCGCCATGTCGTGCTCGCGGATCTGCGCCAGCGGCCGCGGATCGCGCGGGGTTTCCTTGTGCGAATCGGCGCTGACGGCGCCGTGCCCCGGGAAGTGTTTGCCGGTGGTTTTCATGCCGGCGCTGTGCATGCCGAGGATGAAGCGTTCCGCCATCGCCAACGCCTGCGGCGGATCGCTGTGGAACGAACGCTCGCCGATCGCCGCGCTGCCGTGGCCGATGTCCAGCACCGGCGCAAAGCTGATGTCGATATCCTGCGCGATCATTTCCGCCGCCATCAGCCAGCCGGCCTCCTGCGCCAGACGGCCGCCTTCCTGCGCATCGTGCAACGCGGCAAACGACTGCGCCGCCGGCAGACGGGTGAAGCCCTCGCGGAAGCGCTGCACGCGCCCGCCTTCCTGATCTACCGCCACCACCAGCCGATCGTGCGATTCGGCGCGGATCTGGCGCACCAGCTCACGCAGCTGCTCCGCATCGTGGAAGTTGCGGGTAAACAAGATCAATCCGCCAACCAGCGGGTGTTTCAATATTTCGCGTTCTTCTGCATCCAGCTCGTAGCCGGCGACATCTAGCATTACTGGGCCCACGGGCACCTCACTTCATTGTGTTCGTTCAGAATTCGGATGGTGATAAACAGAATCGCCGGCGCAGCGCAGCGCCCCAGCGCAAAAATTCAACGTCGCCGCTCTGCTGCCAGCGCACTTCAAACCACAGCAGCATCAGATAATCCACCCACGGCAGCCAACGGCGCACCTGTGCCTGCAGCCGGGCGATGTCGTGATAATCCTGACGCGCGTAGTGCTGCAAAAAGCGCTGCTGCCGTTCGGCCGACCAGCCGTTGCTGCGAAACAGCGCGGCGATATCCAGCGCCACATCACCGTCGGCGGCATACTCCCAGTCGATCAGCCGCAGCCCTTCGCCGGTGGCGAGCAGATTGCCCGGATGGATATCCATGTGCAGCGGCGCCAGACGCAGCGGCCGTGGCAAGGCGCTGCGTAAAAAATGACGCTGCAGGCGCAGCCAGGCGGGAGTTAAACGCCGCGTATCCAGCTGCTGCCAGTAGCGGAGGAACTGCCGCCGCAGATCCAGCCGGTAACCGCTGAGCGGCCGCCGATGCAGCGTCGCCACCATCGCCGCCAGCTCGCCGCGCTGATTCAGCGCGTCAAACTCGGCAATTGTGACGACGTCACCTTCAAGCCATTCGAGGATAAGCCACTGATTATTCTGCGCGAAAACCCGTGGCCCCAGCCCCGGCGCGCAGCGACGCAAGACCTGCGCTTCCCGCCGCCTGCTCACGCCCAGCGCGCGTTTCTCCGCGCTGTGTTGCCGCGCCAGCAGCGTAATGCCCGCGCCGTCGATACGCCAGCTCTCGCCGGTCAGCCCCTGCACCGGGCTGAAATGACAACCGGCGGTATTCACCGCCGGCAGTCTGGTTTCCATCAATCGTCGCAGCGCGGCCTCAGCGTTTAACGGCGCCATTGCCCGACCAGACGATCTCGCCGGTTTGCACCAGCATCAGCTGCATATCCAACGCCGGCGACTTCACGTCGCCGCTGACGTCGCTGTACAGCACGTACTGCGCGCCGACGATGCGCGCCAGGCCAATCGCCTTGCTGCGCGAGCCGAAGCTGTCATCCGCCGACAGGCCCAGCGTTTGTCTGGCGCTTGTCAGCTTCGCTTCCGGCACCACGCTGAAGGTGGAGTTCGACGCCAGCGCCTTATACAGCGCCGCGGTGGCTTTGCCCATCTGCAGCGAACCGTTGGTGTTGTTCTTGACGCTGTCCAGCAGCAACACGCTGCCGGCCGTGACGCCATCGGCCTTCAACATCTGCCCCACCAGCGGCTGAACACTGCCCAGCCAGTCGAGCTGCTGGATTTTCGGCGGCTGCGGCACCGGCTCGGTAGTTGGCGGCTGCGGCTGCTCGACCGGCGGCTGCGGCTGATCCGGCTCGACGGTGACCGGCGGCAGCGGTTGTTCCGGCTCAGGCGGGCTCGACAGACAGCCGCTCAGGGTGAATGCGGCCAGCGCCACTAAGACGTACTTTTTCATGCTTTTTCTCCAAACCTGGCAAGCGCTTACAGGTACAGATACAGACGCGCGCTTTTAGCGTCCAGATTGCCGTTAATCGAGTAGATTTTGGCGTCCGAGTTGGGCGCCACCACGATCTCGCGCGGTTTCTCGAAGGGGCGAATATCCAGTCCCTGCGCGTCGTACCAATAGAAACGGTAATGTACGGTGACCGGCGTCGGCTGACTGTTATTGAGCACCGAGGTTGCCATCACCCGCCCGGAAGCGTTCGAAATCGAGGGCGTATCGGCCAGAATGCCGGCAGTCAGCACCGAAGGATCCATCACCACCGTCTGCCCTTGGTTGACCGCGATGCCGGGCGGTGAGCTGCATCCCATCAACAACGCGGCGGGCAGCGCCAACGCCATCAGACCACGCAGAGTTTTTTTACCGCGCATGATTTCCTCGCTTAACGTGACAACAGCGGCCCCAGCGAGCGGCCACCGACCAGGTGCATATGAATATGATAGACCTCCTGACCGGCGTGGCGATTGCAGTTGACGATCAGGCGGTAGCCGTCCTCGGCAATGCCTTCCTGTTCGGCGATTTTCGCCGCGGCGGTGATCATACGGCCCAGCGCGGCTTCGTGCTCCACGGTCACGTCGTTGACGGTTGGGATCAGCACGTTGGGAACGATCAGCACATGGGTGGGCGCCTGGGGGGAGATGTCACGGAAAGCGGTCACCAGTTCATCCTGGTAAACCACATCAGCAGGGATTTCGCGGCGGATAATTTTACTGAAAATCGTTTCTTCGGCCATCTGGCGTTCCTTGTTATACACAATTAGCTGTACGCAGTATGAGTGACAAATTCTACTGCTTTCAACCTGATTGCGCACTTTCCACGTCGAGTGTTGCAGATTCGCGCAGCCCGGTCCCCCGCTTGTGCATCTTTTCACTTTGGTTATTCACTATTGTTGCTTTACTTGCCCCGCGCCGCCGCCAATAGTAACCCCATGATTAACAAAGGATAGAGGGCGTTATGTTACCGAGGATTCCGGCGCTGTGCGCGCTGTTGCTGAGCGCCGCCGTGCAGGCGGCCCCGTCGGGCGGTATCGATCTGCAGGCTAATCGACAGCCGATACGCGCAGAGAAGAACCCCGCCGCTATCGCGCTGATCCCGGCGAACTTTCACTTCGCGGTGCCCGGCAAGCTGACGGTGGCGGTGGCATTTGAGAACTCCCCGCCGCTGGCGCTGTTCGCCGAAGACAATAAAACGCTGATCGGCAGCGATCCGGACATCGCCCGCCTGGTGGCCGACAGCCTCGGGCTGGAGCTGAATCTGGTGCCCACCTCCTGGGAAGATTGGCCGCTTGGCATCAGCGCGGGCAAATACGATGCGGCGATCTTCAACATCGCCGTCACCAAACAGCGTAAAACCAAATTCGACTTCGCCACTTACCGAGTGGACACGCTGGGCTTTTACGTCAAATCCACCAGCAACATCACCGCGATCAACCGGCCGCAGGACGTCGCCGGTCTGCGGATCATCGTCGGATCCGGCACCAATCAGGAAAACATTCTGCTGGGATGGGATAAGCAGNCCGCCGGGCTGCCGCCGGTGCAGCCGATCTACGTGACCGACGACGCCGCCACCAACCTCAGCATTCAGTCCGGGCGCGCCGATGCGTTCTTCGGCCCCCACTCTACCGGCGCCTACAAGGCGGCGCTGACCGGCAAAACCAAAATGGTCGGCATCGGCCCCAACGTGGCCTATGTCGCGGTCACCACCAAAAAAGGCAACGGGTTGGTGAACGCCGTCAACGCCGCCATCAATGGCGCTATCGTCAGCGGCGAATATGCGCAGGTGCTGGAACGCTGGGGCGAAGGCGACGAAAAGGTCGAGCGTTCAACCATCAACCCGCCGGGCATCGGCGACTAGCCGCCGATCAACTGCGGCGCATGCCGACGCATCCACTCGGCCAGCGAGTCCAACGTTGGCCGCAGCGATTTGCCCAGCGCGGTGACCTGATACTCCACTCGCGGCGGCACTTCGGGAAACACCTGCCGCGTCACCAGACCGCGCTGTTCGAACAGCCGCAGCTGGCGCGTCAGCTCTTTTTGCGCAATGGGCGCCACCGCCCGCTGCAGCTCGCTGAATCGCACCGGGCCGTCGATCATGATCAGCCGGTACAAGATCGGTATCGCCCATTTGCCCGACACCAGATTGACGAAGTCCACCATCGGGCAAGGTTCACCCGCCGTCGGCAACGCCGCCAAATTATTTTCCGCCGCTAAGGGCGCTTGCGTCGTCATTTCATCCCACCTCGTCCATTAGTATCCAAAAGGTGCCTACTATGCAAAAGTAACTATAGCGCAAATAATGCCGAAACTGACGCTAAAGAGGAATCGGTTATGTCACGACTGCAAGGCAAATACGCATTGATCACCGGCGGCACCAGCGGCATCGGGTTGGAAACCGCCCGCCAGTTCATCGCCGAGGGCGCGACGGTGGCGATCACCGGCCGCAGCCAACGCGCCCTGGACGCGGCGGGCCAGGCATTGGCGGGCAACGCGCTGCTGCTGCTGAGCGACGCCGGCGACCTCCCACAACAGCGCGCGCTGGCGCAGCAGTTGGAGCAACGGTGGCCGCGGCTGGACGTGCTGTACGTTAACGCCGGCGACGTCACGCACCGCCCGCTGCAGGAATGGGATGAACAGAGCTACCAGCGGCTGATGGACATCAACCTCAAGGGACCGTTCTTTCTGATCCAGGCGCTGCTGCCGCTGCTGGCCAACCCTTCTTCGGTGATCCTGTGCGGTTCGGTCAGCGCCCATATCGGCCTGCCGCAGAGCAGCGCCTACGCCGCCAGCAAAGCCGGTTTGTTATCTTTGGCCAGAACGCTCTCCGGCGAACTGCACGCGCGCGGCATTCGCGTCAACGGCCTCAGCCCCGGCCCGACCGAAACCCCGGCGCTGGGTAAGCTGGGGCTGGCGGAAGCGGATGAGCAGGCATTGCGCGACGATATCCGCGCGCTGGTGCCGATCGGCCGCATGGGCAGCGCGCTGGAACTGGCCAAAGCGGCGGTGTTTCTGGCGGCGGACGAGTCGGCATTTATGGTCGGCGCGGAGCTGCAAATGGACGGCGGCGTGGGGAACCTGTAACCGCGCGCGACACCCTAAGAAGGCCGCTTGCGCGGCCTTTATCTGTCCTTATCAGCTCACCCCTTGAATCGGATTGGTATTAAAGGTGTAGACCACGATCTTCCGTTGGCCCTGCTGTTTCTCCAATACAAATACTTCACGGTTTAAATCGATCAGGGTGGCGCCGTCGCTTATTCGGGTGACCGTTGCGCCGCGATGATGGTGCGTTCGCACATAGGCCATATTACCGTTCACGCTGACGCTGTCATAAGCAAACTCGGTTTCAAATTTCTCGTTTTTAAATAAGTTGTCATATTGTTGGCGGCGCTTTTCATTGCTGTCCGCCGTCGGTTTTTCGTTCCATTGCGAGTAACTTTCTGGCGCAAAAAGTGACAAAATCGTTTGTGTGTCGCCGGCGTTAAGCGCTGTCTGGTAGCGGTTTATCAGCTCATACACCGCCTTCTGCTCTGCCGCGACGCCCGCCTCTGCGGAAACCCTGTAACGTTGCGGTACGGCCTCGCTGCTTGCGGCATAAGTTTGGCCGCACAAACCCGCGCCCGCCAATAACAATACGGCAGTTAACTTTTTCATATAAATATCCTCTTCGGCGTTATTTCATTATGGCAATAAAGGATGCGATTTCAGATAAATAAAAACGCTTAAAATAAATTATCCAATGCCGCGTTAAATTGACAGCCGGCATATTTAAAAATACTCTTTTAATAATTTAAATAATGGAAGCTGTTAACATGAACGAACTGCATGCGTTGCGCGTGTTCTGCCAGGTGGTGGAAATGGAGGGATTCAGCCAGGCGGCAACCAAAATGGGGCTCTCCCCAGCCAGCGTCACGTACAGCATCAATCAGCTTGAAAAACAGTTCGGGCAGTCCCTCTTCAAGCGTTCAACCCGGCGCTTCTCGCTGACCAGCGCCGGGGAGCGTTGCTATCGCACCGCGCAAGAGATACTGCGGCAGTTTGACCAGCTGAAAAACGACATGTCGGGTGACTTTGAACAACCGCGCGGACCGCTGCGGGTTGAGATAGCCTCAATGCTGAGCAGCATGCATATCGCCCCGGCGCTGCCGGCTTTTTTGGCGCAATACCCGGAGTTGCAGCTCAGCGTGTCGGTTAGCGATCGCCTGGTCAATCCAGCGGAAGATCGCGCCGACGTATTTATTCGCATCGGCGCCGGCGACATCCCCGAGATGGTCAGCCGTCAATTGCTGCAACCACGCTACCTGTGCTGTGCGTCGCCCGATTATTTTGCGCGCCATGGCCGGCCGGAACACCCGGAACAGCTGCAACAGCATCAGCGGCTGGGATTTATGCGTTCAGGCGCAGCGGCGGCGGACGACTGGCAGTTCATTCGCGGCGACGAACGCTACTCTCTGGCGCCCAGCCCGCTGCTGAGCTTCAACCATTCTCAATCGCTGTGCGAGGTTGCCAGGAATCACCTCGGCCTGGTTTACTTGCTGGATTGCACGCTGGAAAATTATCTAAAGACAGGGGAATTGGAGCCGATACTGCAGGAATGGGCGCCCACAGGGGCGCCGATCAATATTCTCTATCCGCGCCTGCGGGATCGCAGCTACAAAATTCGGGTCTTCGTCGACTTCATCAGCGAGCTGTTCACCGACAAATTCGCCAGGCCCTGAGCGTGCGCCTCACCCCAGTCCAGGGATATCGACGCCGAAAGTCTGCAGCAGCAACACCCCGTTGAGCAGCACGATCACCACCGTGCCGACCACCGCCGCCAGACTGGTCCAGCGGCCGTTGGCGAACTCGCCCATGATGTCGCGGCGACGGGTGAACATCACCAACGCGATCATCGGCGCCGGCAGCGCCAGGCTCAACACCACCTGGCTGTAGACCAGCGCGTCGGTGGCGTTGACGCCCATCGCCACCACGATAAACGCCGGCACCATGGTGACCAGGCGGCGTACCCACACCGGGATACGGAAACCGACGAAGCCCTGCATGATCATTTGCCCGGCCATGGTGCCCACCACCGAGCTGGAAATGCCGGAGGCGATCAGCGACGCAAGGAAGATGCCGGCCGCCGCCGCGCCGAACAGCGGCGTCAGCGTATGGTAGGCGGTGCCAATTTCGGCCACGTCGCTGTTACCGGCGTGGAAGGCGCTCGAGGCCATGATCACCATCGCAATATTCACCAGCCCGGCCAGCGCCAGCGCGATCACCACTTCAATATTGGAAAAACGCAGCAGCTTGCGCCGCTCGCCGTTGTCGCTGGCCGGGCTGCGGTGCTGGGTCAATCCCGAGTGCAGGAAAATGGCGTGCGGCATCACGGTGGCGCCGATAATGCCGACGGCGATGGTCAGCGCCTGGGCATCCGGCAACTGCGGCGTCACCATGCCGATGCCGGCCGCCTGCCAGTCTACCGGCACGATGAACATCTCCACCAGATAGCACAGCGCGATGATGCCCACCAGGCCGCCGATCATCAGCTCGACCGGGCGGAAACCTTTCTTTTCCACCATCAACAGCGCATAGGTGATCACCGCCGTCACCCCCATCCCCGCCAGCAGCGGCATATGGAACAGCAGCGCCAGCGCAATCGCCCCGCCGAGAAACTCCGCCAAATCAGTGGCCATCGCCGCCACTTCGCTGAGCAGCCACATGCCGATCACCACCGGCCGTGAAAACTGGTCGCGGCACATTTCCGCCAGATTGCGGTTGGTGACGATGCCCAGTTTGGCCGACAGCGCCTGAAACAGCATGGCGATCAGGTTGGCCATCACCACCACCCACAGCAGGCTGTAGCCGTATTTCGCCCCGGCCTGAATGTTGGTGGCGAAATTACCGGGGTCCATATAGGCGATCGAGGCAATCACCGCCGGGCCGGCGAACAGCAACGGCGTAAAGGCGCCGCGCTTGCGTCCGGCAAGGGCGGCGCCAATCGCGATGTTGGTCCGTTCGGTTAACGATGAGGGAGTAGCCGCGTCTCGCATGAAGTACCCTTAATCTTTTGCTGGTTATTTTTCCACCGATCATGCTGACAATGTAGCATCGGCTACACTTTATGCAACAGGCAAAATTAATGGGCTTTGTGTAGAGATATTTCTAACTACCACAATGCGTGGCATCGAATTGATAATGTGTGCTATTTGGACTAACTTAGGGCAACCCTCCCCGCATTACCGGGAGACGCCATTCTTATGCTTACAGGACGCCCCACGCTATGGTTACCCGCGCGCCAGATAACGCCGACCGCCACGCCCAGACCGACATGCCGGACGAGGCCGAGCACGCCCTGCGTTTTAGCCGCGCCCGCGAAGCGCAGTCCAATGCGCTGATCGAAGATTACGTTGAGCTGATCGCCGATTTGCTGCAAAGCACCCGCGAAGCCAGAACCACCGATATCGCGCGCCGCTTCGGCGTGTCTCACCCGACGGCGATCAAAAATATCGCGCGGCTGAAAAGCGCCGGGCTGGTGGAATCGCGCCCTTATCGCGGGGTGTTTCTAACGGAAGAAGGCGAGCAACTAGCGCAGAAGGTGCGCCGCCGTCACCGCATCGTGGTCGATCTGCTGATGTGCCTCGGGGTGCCGAGCGAAACCGCCGAGCTGGACAGCGAAGGGATTGAACACCATATCTCGGACGAAACGCTGGCGGTGTTCGAGCATTACCTGCAAAAACATGCCAACCCCTGACTCCCGGAGCGCCGATGAGCTATGCCGTGCTGCAAGTCCACGACCTGCGCCTGGTGGTGTTCGCCGAAGCGGGGCCGCTGCTGAAAGACGAAAACGACGTCAGCCTGTTTATCGCGCCCGCCTTTGAACACGAGGCCGGGATGATCGCCCTCCCTGTCAACCGCCTCGACGCCGCCTTTTTCCAGCTCAAAAGTGGCATTGCCGGCGCCGTATTGCAGAAATTCATCAACTACCGCCTGCGCGTGGCGCTGCTGGGCGATATCACCCCCTGGTTAGCGCAAAGCAACGCGCTGCAAGACCTTGTGCGCGAAGCCAACCGCGGCGAACAGGTCTGGTTCCTCCCTTCTCTCGCCG
>NZ_JVEL01000570.1:2364-16219 GCF_001076875.1 Serratia sp. 506_PEND | reverse complement strand
GGCTGCGCCGCGACATCACCCGTTTGTCTTTCGGTCTATCCTGCCAGTCCTCAACCTGATTATTGAAGTTGTCCGCCAGCAGGTAGGCCGGGGTTTTCGCCAGCCAGTCGGACAACGAAATATCCTGATAAATGCCGTTGTCCATCACGATCAGTACCTTCAAATCCTCATCGCCGATGTTCTCGATGTAATGGCCGAAGCCCTGCGGCACGTAACCGACGTCCGAAGGGGCGTACTCTTCCGTCTGCGCGTGGCCGTGCGAGCTGAACACCGTCATGCGGCCTTTGCCGGCAATATAGTATTGCCATTCGTTGGCGTTGGGGTGCCAGTGCAATTCCCGGATCGCGCCGGGTTTCACGATCTCGATGATGCCGGTCATGGTGGTGGAAATGGGAAATTCTTTCGACGATACCAAATGGACACTGCCGGCGTCATTTTCAAAGAACGGCTTTTGCTTCATTAATTCATAGCGGTGGGTCAGCGGGGCATTATTTAATCCGCCGTCGCTTTTCGGTAATGGCAAGGTGGGCGGAACGGCGCCGCCGACAATATAAGCTTCGCCCTGTTTGGCCTTGGAAAATACCGCCGCCGGCATGTCGACGCTTTTTTCCAATACCTCTTTCGGCATATGCGCCACCCAATCGGTGATGCTGAAGGTGCCGAATTCGGAGAAATGGCCGTTATCGAACGCCAAAATAAAATGCGCGCCGTCCGCAAGCGCCTGAATGGAATGGCCGTAGCCTTTCGGGAAATACCAGACGTCGCCGGGGCCGAAATCCGCCACCTCACATTTTCCCTCGGGATCGAGGATGGTGATGCGCGCATGGCCTTCCAGCATGAATGCCCATTCGGCGGCGATGGCGTGCCAATGCAGTTCGCGCACGCCGCCCGGCTCCAGCGTCATGTCGACGCCCGCCACGCCTTCGGAGATCGGGAATTGCTCGACGGTGGCTTCGCGCGCCCAGCCGCTGGGCAGGCTGCGTTTTTTGCTGTCGGTGAATTTGTATTTATAGAGATGTTGCGCATCGGCAGGCGGCTGATAGCTGCTGGGAGGCACGATATTGCGATGGTCGTCGGCAGCGGCATTTTTGGCGATGCCGCCGATCATGCCGGCGGCGGCCGCGCTGACGGCGGAGACTTTCAATATATCACGACGCGATAGCATAGCATTTTCTCCAATATAAAGCCGTGTGCCTGCAGAAGCAGGCGACGGGGAAGGCGCGATCGCCATTGAAATGATTTTTGTCATCGGCGGGAATAGGCTGTGACCCTTAAATCCTAGCGGCTGGAAGGTATTGCGTAGGCGTTTATTTGTTTGCGTTTGTTACTAAGTGAGAGCGGGTTTAATTATTCATTGTTAATCTCAATAGTCATGGATCTGAATTAATCTTTCCCTGTAATTAAATAAACAAAGTGTCAATAAAACGCATTATTTTGGGTTATTTCATTACGATTGCGCTATGGGTGTGCGCAAAAAGCGTGCAGCGGCGACATTGCAGTGCATTTACGCTAAATCGTGACGCCTTTCACAACGCTGACGTCTGGCTATTGCCGAGTATTCGCGAGTATGGTGATACTTTTAGCGCGGTCGAGAAGACCGCACACCATTTTTATTGCGGCGTGTTACTGCTAAAGCAGGCAAGACCAAAATAGGAATGCACTTCTCCTTGTGACGAGGCGCATTTCCATTTTGGTCTTTTTTTTTTGCATTTTACCGGGGAAGACGATGGACTATCAAAAACTTGGCTTAGAAATATTGGCGCGGGTCGGCGGTAAAGGCAACGTCAGCAAGCTGACGCACTGCGCGACCCGTTTGCGTATGGAATTCAACGACGACGCTAAAGTGGATTCGAAGGCGATCGAAGCCCTGCCGGGCGTTATCAGCGTGGTGGTGCGAGGCGGCCAGTTTCAGATCGTGGTCGGCAATAACGTGCAGCAAACGTTCCGCGTGCTGCAAAAGGAGATTGGCCAGCCGCAAACCGGCGCTCAAAAGCAGCAGCCGAAAGGTGGCGTGGTGTCACGGATTATCAGCGTGATTTCCACGACCTTTACCCCGGTGATCCCGGCCATTACCGGCGCGGGGATGATCAAGGCGCTGCTGGCGATCCTCAAGCTGGCCGGGGCGATAGATCCCGCCGGCACGACCTATCGATTGCTGGATACCGTCGCCGATGCGGCCTTTTTCTTCCTGCCGGTGCTGTTGGCTTACGGTGCCGCGATAAAATTCGAGTGCAATCCCATCCTGGCGATGACCCTCGCCGGCGCGTTGCTGCACCCTAATCTGGCTCAGATGCAGGCGGCGGGCACCGCGATTGATTTTCTCGGCATTCCGGTGCGGCTGGCGGATTATGCCGGCTCGGTGTTGCCGATCATTTTTACCGTGTGGCTGATGTCCTATATCGAGCGGTTTGCCGAGAAAGTTTCGCCGACGATGATCAAGTTCTTCACCAAACCGATGATCGTGCTGCTGGTCACCGCGCCACTGGCGTTGGTGGTGGTCGGGCCGTTCGGCATTTTCCTCAATGACATGGTGGCCGCCGGTGCGGCGATCGTCGATGGCAAGGCCAGCTGGCTGATTCCTATGTTGATGGGCGGGTTGCAGCCATTTTTGGTGATCACCGGCACCGCCTGGGCGATGACACCGATCGCCACCGGCCAATTGACCAAGAATGGCTTTGAGATGATTAACGGGCCGGGCATGTTGGCGTCCAATATTGCACAAGGCGCGGCGACGCTCTGTGTGGCATTCCGCACCAAGAACACGAATTTGCGCCAGTTGGCGTCCTCCGCCGGTTTTACCGCGTTGTTGGGGATCACTGAACCCTCGCTGTACGGGGTGACGCTGAAACTGCGCAAACCGTTGATCGCGGCGATGATCGGCGGTGGCTGCGCCGGCATTTACGCCGGATTGAGCGGGTTGGTGCGTTATGCCTTCGTTTCTCCTGGCCTGGCCGCTTTGCCGGCGTTTATCGGTGAGAACCCGATGAATATCGTGCACGCGCTGATCACTTGCGCCATTGCCATCGTCGTGACCTTTGCCCTGACCTGGATCCTTGGCTTCGACGATCCGGTCGAGGAGACGAACGACGAGACTCAGGTGGCGGCGGCCGACGAGGTATCGCCGGTTTTCAGCCCGCTGACCGGCAAAGCCGTGACGTTGGATCAGGTCAACGATGACGTTTTCTCCCAGGGCTTGTTGGGCCAGGGCATGGCGATCATACCGTCGGAAGGCGTGCTGCGTGCGCCGCTGGACGGCGAGATCGTGACTTTCCTGCCGTCAAAACATGCGGTCGGCATCAAGGGGGACAACGGCGCGGAACTGTTGCTGCATATCGGCATCGACACGGTAAACCTGGGTGGCCAACACTTTGACTCCGGACTGCAGATCGGCGATCGCGTGAAGGCCGGCGACGAGCTGGTGCGTTTTGACATCGGCGCGATCGCCGCATTGGGCTTCGATCTGACGACGCCGGTATTGATCGTCAACAGCGAAGCGTTTCAGGTTCAGGTGTTACCTAAGCCGCATGGCGTTCATGCCGGTGAGACGATTATGGCGCTGAAGGCCAATAAGGAGCCGGCATGATTTATCAACGCTTGCACGATTTTCCCGCCGGGTTTCTCTGGGGCGCGTCGACTTCCGCCTATCAGGTGGAGGGCGCATGGAATGAAGACGGCAAAAGCCCGTCGATCGTCGATATGCTCGAACATCCCGCAGGCACGGCGGATTTTACGGTGGCCAGCGATCACTATCATCGCTTTCGCGAGGATGTGAAGCTGTTCGCAGAACTGGGGTTAAAGGCCTACCGGTTTTCGGTTGCGTGGACGCGCGTGTTGCCCGATGGCGTCGGCGAAGTCAATGCGCCGGGGTTGGCGTTTTACCGGCAGTTGATCGACGAATTGCTGGCGCACGGCATCGAGCCGGTGGTGACGCTGTATCATTTCGATCTGCCTTATGTGCTGGAGCAGCAGGGCGGCTGGTCCAATCGCGCCACCATCGAGGCTTTTGTCACTTATGCCGGCGTGCTGTTCGACGCCTTCGGCGATCGGGTGAAGTATTGGCTCACCATCAATGAACAGAACACCATGATCCTGCACCCCGGCGCTATCGGCACGCCCAAAGGCGGTGCGTTGCCTGACAAACGGACGCTGTATCAGCAGAGTCATCATATGTTGGTCGCTCAGGCCAAAGTCATGGCATTATGCCATCAGCGCTGTCCCGGCGGGAAAATTGGCCCGGCGATCAATACCACCTCGATGTATCAGGAGACCTGTCATCCGCTGGATGCCATTGCCGCTCATAACTGGGAGACGTTGCGCTGTTGGAGTTTTCTCGATGTGGCGGTGCATGGCCGCTACAACGCCCTGGCCTGGCGTTACCTTGAGGATCGGGGGTGGTCGCCGGACAGGGAGCCGGAGGACGCGGCGCTGCTGTTGGCGGCACGACCGGATTATGTGGCGATCAATTACTATTCCACCGCCACGATCGCCGCCAGCCGCGGCGACGGTTCAGACGTGAGCGCACGCGCCGGCGATCAGCAAATTATGCTCGGCGAACCGGGTGTGTATCGTGCGGCGGAAAACCCGTTTGTCGGCAAGACGCGCTACGGATGGGTGATCGATCCGGTTGGCCTGCGCTTAACGCTGCGCAAGACTTTCGAGCGCTATCACCTGCCGATACTGATCACGGAGAACGGCATTGGCGCGCCGGATGAATTGCGGGCGGATGAGACTATCGACGACGACTATCGCATTGAATTCATGCGGCAGCATGTCGAACAGATGCGGCTGGCGATCAACGATGGCGTCGAGCTGCTCGGTTACTGCCCGTGGGCGGCGATTGACGTCGTCAGCACGCATCAAGGTTACGCAAAGCGCTATGGATTTATCTACGTGAACCGCGGAGAACGGGATCTTAAGGATCTGCGGCGCATCAAAAAACGCAGTTTTGACTGGTATCGGCAGCTTATCGCCGCCAATGGCCGGTTGGGCAAATAAGCAAGGTGACGGCCGAGACGATGAAAGTCATTAAGGTGCTCAACAACAGTCTGGTGTTAACCGCGGACGACGATAACCGTGAGGTTATCGTCATGGGCAAGGGAATTGGTTTTAACAGCAAAACCGGAGACGAGATCAACCCGGCCGCCATTGAGAAAGTGTATGTGGTGCAGGAGGGGCAAAAGGGGCGGGATTACCTGCGGCTGATTGAAACTGCCCCGACGGAGCACATCGAAATTGTGCAGATGATCCTCAGTGAGGCCAACCGCCAACTGAACGGCAACATTAATGAACAGATTTTCTTTACGCTGGCGGATCACGTCAGTTTTGCTATCGAACGTCATCACAAGGGTATCGCCATCCAAAACCGCCTGCTGTTCGAGGTGAAGCGTTTCTACCCGCGAGAGTTTGCGGTGGGGCTGCAAGCCTTGGCCTACATTAACCAGCGGCTGAATATCCAACTGCCTGAAGAGGAAGCGGGCAATATCGCCTTTCACCTGGTCAACGGTCAGACCGAAGTGCAAAACATGGAGCACACGTTGCTGGCGGTGAAGATGCTGAAAGATATTTTCAATATCATCAAGTATCACTTTCGCCTCAATATCGACACCGATTCGCTGAACTACGCGCGCTTTTTAGTGCATATGCAGTTCTTTATCCAGCGCATGCTCGACGGCAAACAGATGACCTCGAAGGCCGACTTTCTGTTTGCCCAGATGATGGCCGAGTACCCGCATGCCTATCGCGGCGCGCTCTTGATCCGCGATTACGTGAAGAATCTGCTGCAAATGGAGATGTCGAACGATGAGCTGCTGTATCTGATGATCCACCTGACGCGCATCACCGATCAGCCCGAGGCCTGAACCGCCTCGGCGACCAGTTCGCGAAAGCGCTCGACGATCGGCGAGGCCGGGCTATGGCGCAGCGCCAGGTAAAGCGGGGCGCTGAGCTGCGCTTCTCCGGCGATCGTGCGGTAGACAATGCCGTCGCCGCCCAGCCGCCGCATCGAGCCGGGCACGATTGACAACCCCAGCCCGGCGCCGACCAGGCTGAGGGTGGCCGGCAGGCGCGGCGCTTCCTGCACGATGCGCGGGCTGAAGCCGGCGCGGTGGCAGGCGGCCAGGATGGCGTCGTATAACCCCTGACCGGCGGGGCGGCGATAGAGAATAAACGCCTCGTGGGCCAGTTCGGCCAGCGGCAGCGGTTGCTGCGTTTCTTGCGCCAGCCGGTGGCCCAGCGGCAGGGCGACGATCATCGGCTCGCTGAGCACCGGCTCGACGCTCAGGCCGGGAATGCCGTTGGCCGGCGAGCGCACGAAGGCGGCGTCGAGGCGCTGTTCCAGCAACGCCTCCATCAGTTCGCCGCTGCCGGCTTCTTCCAACTGGGTGGTGATACCCGGCAGGATGTCGCGGTAGCGGCGCAGCAGGTTGGGCACGAACGGATGCAGCGCGGCGGAACTGGTGAAACCGATGGCGATGTGGCCCTGCTCGCCGCGGGCGGCGCGCTGTACCGCTTCGCGCAGGCGTTCGGCGCGCGCCAGCAGGGCGCGGGCCTCTTCAAACAGCACGCCCCCCGCTTCGGTGACGCGCACGCCGCGCGGCAGGCGCTGCAACAAGATTACGCCCAGTTCGTCTTCCAGCCCCTGCAGCAGGCGGGTCAGCGGCGGCTGTTGGATAAACAGCCGCTCGGCGGCGCGGGTGATGTTGCCTTCTTCCACCACGGTGACGAATGCCCGCAGGCGACGCAGTTCGATCATAGCCATACCTCAAAGGTATCTTTGGTTTTTCCGGAATGCATTAGACATCATGGCACGGCGGCGCGCATGATACCAGACATCAAAACAAGCGATGTGGAATGGCAATGTCATGTCAGATATCAATACTTTAAAACCGCACCCGGCGGCAGCGCCGGGTAATGCAGAGCTGTTTTTGGGCTTTCTGTGGCTGGGGCTTATCGGCTTCGGCGGTGTGCTGCCGATGGCGCGCAGTATGCTGGTGGAGCGCCGGCGCTGGCTGAGCAGCGAACAGTTTACCGAGCTGCTCGGTCTGTGCCAGTTCCTGCCCGGCGGCAATGTGATCAACCTGTCGGTGGCGGTGGGCATGGAGTTTCGCGGGCTGCGCGGCGCGCTGTGCGCCTTGCTGGGCCTCATCAGCGCACCGACGGCGATCGTGGTGGGGCTGGGCGTGGTGTACGCCCGCTTCCAAAACGATCCGCATGTGCAGCATGTGTTCGCCGGGCTGGCCGCCGCCGCCGCCGGGCTGCTGCTGTCGACCGGGATCAAGATGCTGCTGCCGCTGCGCGGTAAATGGCCGGCGCTGGCGATCGTCGCGCTGGCGCTGATCGCCATCGCCTGGCTGCGCCTGCCGCTGTTGCCGACCATGCTGGTGCTGGCGCCGCTGAGCATTCTGCTGATGTGGCGGTGGCCGTCATGAGCGGGGTGTTGATGGCGTTGGCGCTGATCTTCACCGAGCTTTCTTTATTGGCGTTCGGTGGCGGCATGACCATTCTGCCGGAAATGCAGCGGCAGGTGGTGGAGGTGCATCAGTGGATGAGCGCCCAGGAGTTCAGCGCGCTGTTCGCCATGGCGCAGGCCGCGCCGGGGCCGAACATGATGATCGTGCCGCTGGTCGGCTGGCACGTCGCCGGCTGGGCGGGGCTGCTGGTGTCTTCGATCGCCAAGTTCGGGCCGTCTTCCATCGTTACGCTATTGGTGATGGGCGCCTGGCGGCGCTTTAAGGATCGCCCGTGGCGCCGCATCGTGCAGGCCGGACTGGTGCCGCTGACCGTGGGGTTGGTAGCGGCCAGCGGTATCTTGATCGCCGATGCTTCCGCGCCCAGCTGGCGGCTGGCGGCAATCGTGGCGCTGGCGACGGGGTTGAGCATGAGCAAGCGCCTCCATCCGCTGTGGGTGCTGGCGGGCGGCGCGCTGCTCGGGTTGCTGTTCGCCTGAAGGGTTAGCGCGGGATCAGCACAAAGCGCGAAGGGCCGTTGCGGTCAATCAGCTCATAGCGCTTCGGCGCGGTCAGGGCCAGAAACGCCACCATGCTCCCTTCGGCGTCGGTCAGCGTCATGCCGTCCGGCGTCGGCCGCCAGGCGACCGGCAGCGCGTGCAGCGCCAGCGGCTGCAGGCATTGGGCGGAGGCGCTGAAACGGAAAGCGTTGGTGTTGGCGACCGCTTCGTCGCTCAGCTGCACCTCGCAGACGGTTTTACCGTCGCCGATGGCGGCGAGCTGCCAGTCGCCCTTCAGCGCGGCGGGTTCCAGCAACGGCAGTGAACTGCCCAGGGCACTGCTGCACAATATGCTCATAACGACTCCTGTCAGGCTGGCGCGGCGCAAGGCGCGCATAAGGAAATGGGTTGGCATCGGGTCACTCCTTTCGGCTGTCCGTTCACACTTTAACACGTACCCATCTTGATGATGAGGGAAGGATTAGGTTTTTTAATCCTCGATTATTCTGATCTAATCGGCGATAAAGTGCGCAAAAAGACGAATAATTAACCCGTTAATGCGCTCATTTTTCTCATTAATATAGTGAGAATACAAATTGTTACGCGTATCTCCATCTCTATGCCCGGCGCGGTAAAGCCAGGCCGGGCGGGCTCGCGCCAGCGGGGTGAGTCACTATACTGGTCATTCCTAAGCCTTGGCTTAGATTAGAACGACTGATGAATAGTCTTACAAAGCGAGTGGGTTCCTATTGTGTAAAAGGAGAATACAATGCGCAGTCGCCACAACGACATTTTGCAAGATGACGATGAGTTCACCAGCCTGAGCGCCACATCCCCCAACGATCATAACTATCAGTTTTACTATCACCAGCCCGGCAGCATTTATGACGGATTGGGTTACGGCGCGCTGTTCACGCTGGACAACGCTAACCTGTACAGCAATCAGCGCGGCGGGGCTGCCATCGACAACCTGGGTAAAATCCGCGATAACTTCAGCTTCGATCGCGCCGCCGATCAGCTGACGCGGCCGGGCCTGACGCACAACGGCGATCAGGTGTATCATCAGTCGGTGGCGCTGACCTACTCCTTCCTGACGCAGAGCGCGCTGAACCGCATCGGCCAGACCGGCGACGGCGACAAGGGGCTGCAGCCACTGACCCAGGCGGCGCAGGCTCAGGCGCTGAAATCGATGCAGGCGTGGGCCGACGTGGCGAACGTGACCTTTACCGAAGCGGCGTCTACCGATATCAACCACCGCGCGGACATCACCTTCGCGTACTTCACCCAGCGCGCCGACGGCAGCACCGCCGCCGGCAGCGGCCCGAATGCCATCAACGCGTACGCCTATTACCCGCCGAGCTCCAAACCGGGCAGCGATAACGCCTTTGCGGGCACGGTGTGGTTCAACAAAAACTTCGCCACCCATCAGGCGCCGGTTAGCGGTGACTTCAGCAGCCAGACCTTCACCCACGAGCTGGGGCATGCCCTGGGGCTGGCGCACCCGGGATCTTATGACGCGTCGCTGGGCAACCCGAGCTACCAGAACGATGCCGCCTATTATCAGGATTCGTTGCAATACTCGATCATGAGCTATTTCAACGCCGGTTACACCGGCGCCGACACCAAAGGGGTGTACGGCTATGGCCCGATGGTGGATGACATTGCCGCGATCCAGAAGCTGTACGGCGCCAACATGAACACCCGCACCGGCGACACGGTGTACGGCTTCAACTCCAACACCGGGCGCGATTTCCTGACCGCCACGGCGGACAACGGCAAACCGGTCAACTTCGCGGTGTGGGACGCCGGCGGCAACGACACGCTGGACTTCTCCGGCTACAGCCAGCAGCAGATGATCAACCTGAACGACGGCGCGTTCTCCAGCGTCGGCGGCGGCACGCAGAACGTCGCCATCGCGCGCGGGGCGATCATCGAGAACGCCATCGGCGGCAGCGGGCGCGATGTGATCATCGGCAACGATCAGGACAACCTGCTGGCGGGCAACGCCGGCTCCGATATCCTGTACGGCGGCCTGGGGGCGGATCATCTGTGGGGCGGCAAAGACGCCAATAACTTCACCGACTATTTCGTCTATCTCAACGCCAAAGAGTCCACGGTGGCGGCGTTCGACGTGATTGAAGACTTCGAGCACGGCATCGACAAGATCGATCTCTCCGGCCTGCGCTTCAACAACAGCCTGAGCGAGCTGCGCTTTATCGACAGCGGCAGCGCCTTCAGCGGCCAGAAAGGCGAGATCCAGCTCAACTTCGACGCTTTCAACGGCACCACCGATCTGCTGATGAACACCCAGAGCAACAGCTATGCCGCCGACTTCAAGATCCACGTGGTCGGGCAGGTCGAGCAGAGCGATATCTTGTTTGCCTGAGGTGATGAAGGGAAAAGAGAAAAGGGCCGAACGGCCCTTTTTTTACGGCTGGGCCGCCGCCGCGCCTTCCGTCACGAAGGAACCGGTCGTTACCTCGCCGGAACGGCGGTAATGAGCCACAATGACGCCGCCGGGCGAGACCACCGAGTGGGCCAGCGTGAAGGCCGCCGGCGCCGCGTTGTCATCGAACAGCCGCTTGCCGCCGCCGAGCAACACCGGGTAGGTGAGCAAGCGCAGTTCGTCCACCAGATCGTTGGCCAGCAGCTGTTGCATCAGCGTGCTGCTGCCCTGCACCAGCAGCACCGGCCCCTGGGCGCGCTTCAGCTCGCGCAGCCGGGCGAGGATGTCTCGCCCCAGCCACTGGCTGTTCTCCCACGCCAGCGTCTCGCCGTGGTGGGTGGCGACGTACTTGGTGGCCTGATTGAACACGCGGGCGATGTCGGCGGAAAACGGGTCGGCCTCGTCGGTGATATGCGGCCAGTAGCCGGCGAAGATATCGTAGGTGCGCCGCCCGAGCAGCAGATCGAAAGGCGCGGAGAAAAGATCGCTCATCGTTTCCGCGACGGCGTCATCCCAGTAGGGCGCGGTCCAGCCGCCGAAACGAAAGCCGCCGCTGCGGTCTTCGTCCTGCCCGCCGGGCGCCTGCATCACGCCGTCGAGGCTGACGAACGCGCTGGCAATAATCTGTCGCATGGCTGTCTCCTGCAGTTGAGTGCCAGCTGAAAGTTTAGCCGCCGTGCGGCGGCCGCGCCAACCGGCCGCTCAGGGTTGCAGCGCCTTGAGCAACGCCTGATGGAAGCGCGCCGGTTCCTCCATTTGCGGCGCATGACCCAGCCCGGCGAACTCGATCAGCGTGGCGTGCGGGATGAGTTTCGCCGCCTGTTTGCCCAGCACCGCGTAATGCCCGATTTTGGCCTTGACTGCCGGCGGGGCGATATCGCTGCCGATGGCGGTGGTGTCGGCGGTGCCGATCATCAGCGTGGTGGGCGTCTGCAGATCCTTGAACTCGTAATACACCGGCTGAGTGAAGATCATGTCGTAGATCAGCGCCGAGTTCCACGCCACCAGGCGGTGGCCCGGCCCGTTGTTCAACCCGGCCAGCATATCCACCCAGCGATCGTACTCCGGCTTCCAGCGGCCGCCGTAGTAGGTGTGCTGCTCATAATTGCGGATGCCCTCGGCGGTGGTGTTCAGCTCGCGCGCGAACCATTGATCGACGCTGCGCCACGGCACGCCTTTCGCCTTCCAGTCCTCGAGGCCGATCGGGTTGACCATCACCAGCCGTTCCACCGCCTGCGGATACATCAGGCTGTAGCGCGTGGCCAGCATGCCGCCGGTGGAGTGGCCGATGACGATGGCCTTGCTGATGTTCAGGTTCTGCAGCAGGCCGTGGGTATTTTGCGCCAGCTGCTGGAAGCTGTACTGGTAATGCGCCGGCTTGCTGGAGGAGCAAAAACCGATTTGGTCCGGCGCTATGACGCGGTAGCCGGCCTTGCTCAGCGCCTTGATGGTGTCCTGCCAGGTGGCGGCGCAGAAGTTTTTACCGTGCAGCAACAGCGCGGTGCGGCCGTTGGCGGCGCCTTCCGGCGGCACGTCCATATAGCCCATCTTTAACGGCTGCCCCTGCGAGGTGAAGCTGAACTGCTGCAACGGGTAGGGGTAGTGAAAGCCCTGCAGTTCCGGGCCGAACGTCGGCGTTTCGGCGGCGCCGGCGTTGAACGCGGCCAGCGCGGCGCACAGCAGCGCGCTACGGGTGAATCTCAGCATCCTGATCTCCTGAAAAACGGACGAGAGCCGAGTATAGCCACAATCAAGGCGTCGGCGCGCCAGTGGTTTCAGATAATTCTGTAATATGACGGTTTGATTCCCGGCCAGATTCCGGCAACGCTCTTTTTCACAGTGAACGCGGTCACGCCGTGCAACATTGGCGACGCCTGATGGTTTTATTTCAAGGCTAAGTTATGCGATGCTTAAGCATTATTTATGCAAAAGGATCCTCGCATGTCCGCTTTATCCCGCTGCGCTTTCAGCGAAGGCAGCGTCGCTTTGCCGGAAGGCTATGCCGATCGCACGGTCAACGTCCTGTTGGCCGGCGATGATGTTTCCCCCTCAGTCAATATTTCCCGCGATGCGCTGCAGCCGGCGGAGAACCTGGAAGGCTACGTCACCCGCCAGCTCGATGCGCTGGCGCAGGGGCTGAAAGGTTGGGCGTTCAAAAGCCGCGAGCCGGCGTCGCTGGGCGATGGGCTGGCCGCCGGTGAGTGGGTGCGCGCCAGCTACCTGCGCGACGGTAAACGCATCTGGCAGAACCAGGCGGTGTTTGCGCTGGCGGAGGGGCGGGTGCTGGTGTTCACCCTGGCGATGGCGCGCAAGCTGACGCCGCAAGATGACGCGCTGCTGCAGCAGGTGCTGAGCAGCTACCGGGCGGCCTAACGATGAACTCTTCACGTAAAAGGATCTTACGATGACCGAAGCGGCTCGCGTCGGCGATATTATCGGGCATTCCCATGCCCTGGCCGGCATGATTGCCGGCACCCTTGTCGGCGGCCTGATCGCCGCCGCAGGCGCGGTGGCGGCGGGGGCGCTGTTCGTCGCCGGCCTGGCGGCTTCCTGTATCGGCGTTGGCGTGTTGCTCATCGGCGCCAGCCTGGCGGTGGGGTATCTCACCGGGGAGGCGGCCACCGCGGCGCGCGACGGCATTGCCGACGCCGGTGCCGGTAGCCTGACCCCCAAAGGCAATATCGTCACCGGCTCCCCCAACGTCTTCATCAACGGCAAACCCGCCGCGCTCGCCACCAACAGCCAGGTGGCCTGCAGCGACGACGGCCCGAGCATGCAGATGGCGCAGGGCTCCGACAAGGTCAGCATCAACGGCCAGCCCGCCTCGCGCGTGGGGGACAAAACCAACTGCGACGCGCAGGTGATGGAAGGTTCGCCCAACGTGTTTATCGGCGGCGGCACCGTCACCACCTTGCCGATCAAGCCCGAAGTGCCGGATTGGCTGTACAAGGTCTCTGACCTGACGCTGCTGTTCGCCGGCCTGGTGGGCGGCGTGGGCGGCGCCGCCGGCAAGCTGGGGGCGCTCGGCAAACTGCTGGGCAAACTGCCCGGCATCAACAAACTGGCGCGCATCGCCTGCCGCGCCGGCACCCTGATGACCGCGACCGCCGCCGTCGGCATTATCGCCCGGCCGGTGGATATCGTCAGCGGCCAGAAATTCCTCGACGGCGAAGACGATCTCGATTTCGTGCTGCCATCGCGCCTGCCGGTCGCCTGGCAGCGCTATTGGCGCAGCGGCAACCCCGGCGACGGCGTACTGGGCCGCGGCTGGAACCTGTTCTGGGAGAGCAGCCTGCAGCCGTATCAGGACGGCCTGGTGTGGCGCGCGCCTTCCGGCGACTTCGTCGCTTTCCCTATGGTGCCGCGCGGCCACAAAACTTACTGCGAAGCCGAAAAATGCTGGCTGATGCACAACGACGACGGCAGTTGGCAGCTGTTTGACGTCGGCGAACAGATTTTCCACT
>NZ_JVEL01000570.1:0-2264 GCF_001076875.1 Serratia sp. 506_PEND | reverse complement strand
CCCGCCGCTGGCGGGCGAGCAGCCGAGCCGGCTGAGCATGATCACCGACGCCATCGGCAACGCCACCTCGCTGTTTTACGACGACGAGGGGCTGCTGAGCGAACTGGTGGACAGCGCAGGGCAGCGCCTGATGTGCCGCTATGCGCAGGGCCGCCTGCGTGAAGTGGCGCTGCAAACCGCCGAAGGCGAACGGACGCTGGCGCGCTACGGTTACGATGAGCAGGGCCAACTGACGACGGTGAGCAACCGCGCCGGTGAGGTGACGCGCCGCTTTGGCTGGCGCGACGGCCTGATGATCAGCCACCAGGACGCCGCCGGGCTGCTGAACGAATACCAATGGCAAGAGATCGACGGCGTGCCGCGCGTGACGGCCTATCGCAACAGCGCCGGAGAATCCCTTGAGTTCGGCTATGACTTCGCCGGCGGGCGCCGCAGCGCGGTGCGCGGCGACGGTAAGCGGGCGGAGTGGCGGCTGGATGACGACGACAACGTGGCGCAGTACACCGATTTCGACCAGCGCCGCTACGGTTTTATCTACCAACGCGGCGAGCTGTGCAGCGTGCTGCTGCCCGGCGGCGCGCAGCGCCAGAGCGAATGGGACCCTTACGGCCGCCTGTTGTCGGAGACCGACCCGCTCGGCCGCGTGACGCGCTATCAATATTCGCGCAACAGCGGCCGGCTGTTCGCCGTCGCGTACCCGGACGGCAGCAGCGAGGCGCAGCATTGGGACACGTTGGGCCGCCCGACGCGTTATGTCGATGCGCTGGGCAATGCCACGCTGTACCGCTATCCGGATGACGAAGAGAGCCTGCCGGCCAGCGTGATCGACGCGCTGGGCGGGGAAGTGAAGCTGGAGTGGGACGCCCGCGGCCAGCTGACGCGCTACACCGACTGTTCCGGCAGCGTGACGGCTTATACCTACGATGCGCTGGGGCAACTGACGGCGCAGACCGATGCCGAAGGCCATCAGACGCGCTACTTGTGGGATAACGGCGGCCGCCTGCATACCCTGATCCACCCGGACGGCGGCGAAGAGCGCTTTAACTGGAATGCGCACGGCCAGCTGGCCGAGCATCAGGACGCGTTGGGCAGCCTGACCCGCTGGCAGTACAACGCCCTGGGGCTGCCGGTCAGCATCACCGATCGCATCAACCGCACCCGGCGCTATCATTACAGCCCGCAGGGCTGGCTGACGCGGCTGGAGAACGGCAACGGCGGCGAATACCGCTTCAGCTACGATGCGGTGGGCCGCGTGCTGACCGAAGAGCGCCCGGACGACACCCGCCACGATTATCGCTACGGCGCGGCCGGGCTGCTGGAGGAGCACCGCGAGGTCGGCCTGCCGGGCAGCGCAGGTGAGCTGACGCAGCGCGAACAGCGCTTCCGCTTCGACGAGGCGGGGCAGCTGGTCTGGCGCGGCAACGCCAGCGCGGAATGGCATTACCGTTTCGACGCCATGGGGCGGCTGCGCGAGCTGAACCGCCTGCCGACGGCGAGCGGCGCGGCGCTGGGCATCGAGCCGGACAGCGTGCAGATGCGCTATGACGCCGCCGGGCGGCTGCTCGGCGAACAGGGCGTGAACGGCGAGCTGCAATACCAGTGGGATGCGCTGGCCAACCTGCAGGCGCTGACGCTGCCCCAGGGCGATCGCCTGCAGTGGCTGTATTACGGCTCCGGCCACGCCAGCGCCATCAAATTCAACCAGCAGGTGGTGAGCGAGTTCACCCGCGATCGCCTGCACCGGGAAACCGGCCGCAGCCAGGGCGCGCTGCAGCAGCAGCGGCGTTACGACGCCCTGGGCCGCCGCAGCTGGCAGAGCAGTGCCTTCGGCCACGATAAACTGACCCGGCCGGAAGACGGCGTGCTGTGGCGCGCTTATCGCTACACCGGCCGCGGCGAGCTGGCCGGGGTGAGCGACGCGCTGCGCGGCGAAGTGCACTACGGTTACGACGCCGAAGGCCGCCTGCTGCAACACCGCGAACCCAATCAGGGCAAACCGGGCGCGCGGCTGGTGTACGATCTGGCGGATAACCTGCTGGGCGAGCGCAGCCCGCAGAGCGACATCGATGCGCACCTGCCGCTGGCGCCGATCGCCGACAACCGCCTGACGCACTGGCAAAAACTATTTTACCGTTACGACGCCTGGGGCAACCTGATCAGCCGGCGCAACGGTCTGTACGAACAGCACTACCGCTACGACGCCGACAACCGGCTGGTGCAGGCGCACGGTCGCGGCCCGCAGGGCGAATTCGAGGCGCAGTATC
>NZ_JVEL01000569.1:0-450 GCF_001076875.1 Serratia sp. 506_PEND | reverse complement strand
TCACCAGCACTTCGGCGTACTGCGTCGGGTGCAGCGACAGGAACGCGGCGCCGAAGCAGGCGGAGAAGGTTGGCGTCGGTTCGGTTACGCCGCGCTCGGTGCCGGCCAGTTTGGCGGTGAAGCCGGACAGGAAGTGGTACTGAGTCTGGTTGGCGGTCAGGCGTGATACCGGCGGCAGCACGCCGAAAGCGTCGGCGGTCAGGAAGATCACCTTGGTGGCGTGACCCGCCTTGGACACCGGCTTGACGATGTTCTGGATATGATAGATCGGGTAAGAAACGCGGGTATTCTCGGTTTTCGAACCATCGTTGAAGTCGATGCTGCCGTCGGCCAGCACGGTGACGTTTTCCAGCAGCGCATCGCGTTTGATGGCGTGGTAGATGTCCGGTTCAGCTTCTTCAGACAGCTTGATGGTCTTGGCGTAGCAGCCGCCTTCGAAGTTGAACACGC
>NZ_JVEL01000568.1:1027-8594 GCF_001076875.1 Serratia sp. 506_PEND | reverse complement strand
GCAAAAAACCGCGCGGCAGCGCAGCCCACCAGGCCGGCGCGCGCCAGCTGAGGTTGCCGACCAGCGGTCTCAGCAACCGCCCCAACAGCGACAACGCCCCGCCAAGCAGGCGACAAACGCCCTTAACCAGGGTAAAAGGCAAACGCAGGATAAACCTTAATAAATCCATTATTGCAGCACCTCATCATCCTAATGCAGCCCCCGGTCAACCGCTGCGGTTAAACCGAGCCGAAAGACGCCGTCGGCTCTCCTGCCCGGCATCCGCGCGAGTACTCTACACTGCCGGGCGGCAAAAATCTGCGCGCCGCCGGCGCATTACGGCTCTTTATTCAACATCAAATCCAGCTGTTGCAGCAGCACCAGCAGCGGCAGACTGCTCGGTTCACGATCTTTCAACGCCTCTTCGAAATAAGGCGTGATGGCGAAGCGCGTCGGCAACGGCGCTTCGGCGTCCAACAACGCATACATGCGCGGCAAGAACACCCACTGCAGCCAGGCTTCGGCCGACATGCTGTCGATGCAGAACGGCTCGGTGCTGGAGAAAGCCTCATGCTCAGGCGGCGCGGCCTGCCACAGCGCCAGATCGCGCATGGATTGTTCAATCGCCTGCAAACTGCGGCGCACCTGGTTATGTATACTCATCTGCATTCCCGATCTCTTTTCATCATGGTATTCAGCGCTCTGGCTGAAAGGCGGCAAAGCATAGCATTTTTATAGCCCAAATTCGGCGCGCCTGAGACAGCTCACCGTTTTTATCTGGTGACGTTCACCGTCGCGCGGCACAATAGGGCCACCGAATTCACCACACAGATAAAGATTCATGTCCGTAATAACAGAGAAAAAAAACCACGCGACGCCCGGTAAGGCCATGTTGGCCTCGGTCACCGGTTATGCCATGGACGGGTTTGACCTGCTGATCCTCGGCTTTATGCTGCCGGCCATCAGCATCGAATTGGGATTATCCTCATCGGCCGCCGGTTCGCTGGTCACCTGGACGCTGATCGGCGCGGTGCTGGGCGGCGTGATCTTCGGCCACCTCAGCGATCGTTTCGGCCGTATCCGGGTGCTGACCATCACCATTCTGATGTTTTCCCTGTTCACCGGCCTGTGCGCCGTGGCGCAAGGCTATTGGGATCTGCTGGCCTATCGCACCCTGGCGGGCATCGGGTTGGGTGGCGAATTCGGCATCGGCATGGCGCTGATCGCGGAAGCCTGGCCGGCGGAGAAGCGCAACCGCGCTTCGGCTTACGTCGGCATGGGCTGGCAATTGGGCGTGCTGGCGGCCGCTTTCCTGACGCCGCTGCTGCTGGAACATATCGGCTGGCGCGGCATGTTCCTGGTCGGCCTGCTGCCGGCGCTGGCGTCATTCCTGATCCGCCGCACGCTGGGCGAACCGGAGGAATTCGTGCGGCAGAAAGACGCCGGGCAGCCGCTCTCCTTCCTTCAGCGTTTGCGCCTGCTGTTTAAAGATCGCGCCACCGGCAAGGCCAGCATCGGCATCTTCATTCTCTGTTCGGTGCAGAACTTCGGTTACTACGGGCTGATGATCTGGATGCCGACTTACCTGGCGAAAAACTTCGGCTTCTCGCTCACCAAGTCCGGCCTGTGGACGGCGGTGACGGTGGTCGGCATGACGTTCGGCATCTGGCTGTTTGGCATGCTGGCCGATCGCTTCGCCCGCTGGAAGATTTTCGTGTTGTATCAGGTCGGCGCGGTAGTGATGGTGATCGGCTACGCCCAGTTGAGCGATCCGATGCTGATGCTGTTCGCCGGCGCCGTGATGGGCATGTTCGTCAACGGCATGATCGGCGGCTACGGCGCATTGATTTCCGATACTTACCCGGTTCAGGCGCGCGCCACCGCGCAAAACATCCTGTTCAATCTGGGGCGCGGCGTCGGCGGCCTGGGGCCATTGGTGATCGGCGCGCTGGTGACGCAGGTATCGTTCACCGCCGCGATCAACCTGCTGGCGGCGATCTACCTGCTGGATATCTACGCCACGCTATTCCTGTTGCCGAAAAAACAGGGCGCAGGCGATACGCTGGGCGCGATTGGTTAACGCGGAAGAGGGATTAAAGCGGGGCGCACGCACGGCGGGAGAGAACAAAAAGTTGGGGGCACTGCGTTAACAGTGCCCCCGGTTCGTTTTATAGCCATCCCGCTACACAGTGTGCTCCCTGCTCAATCCTTGAAAACTTTTCCTGCGGCCATCCTGACCAAGTGATCCTTGCATCATCCCGCAGCATCGTCCTGACGCGGTTCCTCAGCCTTCCTGACCCGCCGACAGTCCGGTGTCGGCTCTCAATCTCCGTCCTGGAGGTGTCCCTGGTTTCTATCCTGAAACATCCTGGGCATCTCCTGACGCCATCCTTCGCTCTTGCCTGAGCGCATCCCTTTCTTCGTCCTGAAGCTGCATCATCCTGATGCTTTCCTGCTCCGCCGGTTCCGTTCCGGTAACGATAAGATCGCTTAAATTCCCCGGAATCACAAGGGTTTGGGAGGCGTCTCACACTAAATTAAGCCTAAGAGTTATCCTAAAGAAATTCTAACCAATTGATCTGGATAACAATAATCTCATAGTCTGAAAAAAGGTGGGAAAAATTAAGAGCGATATCTCACAGCCCGTGTGAGAGATCTCTCACACGGGCGACGGCGAATCCGCCGCGCTTCAGTCCAGCACCGGGCGCAGCGCATCGAGGAAATTCCCCAGCGTCGCCGCCAACAAGGTGCGCTTATCGCTGCCGAATTGTTCCAGCACCACGTTGCCGCTGACGTTGCACAGCGACACCATCGTCATCTCGGATTCGGTGGTCGCCAGGAACAGCGTTGGCGACAGCTTGAGACGTTTTTGCGTCACCAGATGACCGATCAGGTTCTCCTGCAGGCGGATAAAATCCTCCTCGCTCCAGACCTGCAGCAGGCTCAGGCGATGCTCCCCAAATTGCGCGCTCATGTCACCCGCGTATTGCTGCGTGTAGAAACGGTGCGCATCCGGCTGCAAACGCAACTCCAGCGCGGCTTCTACCTTCTCCAGCGTCGCCGCAGGTTCAAAAGGCTGCGGCAACCACAGCACGTCATCCTCGCGATTCTCCACGATGCAGGGCGACGGCACGCCGTACAGCGCCTGGCTGGCCGGCGCGTGGCCGCGCGCTTGCTGCCACAACTCGACATAGCGTTGAGTGAATTCACGCAGAGCGTGCGATACATCATGGTCCATATTCTTTCTCGCATACGTTAAACTGACGGCCATTGTACCTATCTCTGACCGAGGTGACAGCAGATGTCCTCCTATCAAGACCACCAGGCCCTGTCAGGGCTGACGCTGGGCAAACCCACCGCTTACCGCGATCGCTACGACGCCACGTTGCTGCAGGCGGTGCCGCGCAGCATGAACCGCGAGCCGCTGGGGCTGTATCCCGACAACCTGCCCTTCCACGGCGCGGACATCTGGACGCTGTACGAACTCTCCTGGCTGAACGCCAACGGGCTGCCGCAGGTAGCGGTCGGCGAGATCAGTCTCAACGCCGACAGCCTGAACCTGATCGAATCGAAAAGCTTCAAGCTGTATCTCAACAGCTTCAATCAAACGCCGTTCGCCGATTGGGAAACGGTGCGCAGCACCCTGCAGCGCGATCTGTCCGCCTGCGCCCAGGGCGAGGTCAGCGTCACCCTGTTCAGCGTTGAGCAGTTGGAAGACACGCCGATCGCCCGTCTGGCCGGCGACTGCATCGACCAGCAGGATATCCGCATCGACAATTATGAGTTCAGCGCCGACTACCTGCTGAACGCCGCCGGTGAAGAGGTGGTGGAAGAGCAATTGGTCAGCCACCTGCTGAAGTCCAACTGCCTGATCACCCATCAGCCAGATTGGGGCTCGGTGCAGATAAGCTATCGCGGCGGCAAGATCGATCGCGAAGCGCTGCTGCGCTATCTGGTTTCCTTCCGCCACCACAACGAATTCCACGAGCAGTGCGTCGAGCGCATCTTCAACGATCTGATGCGCTACTGCCGGCCGCAAAGCCTGACGGTTTACGCCCGCTACACCCGCCGCGGCGGTCTGGATATCAACCCGTGGCGCAGCAACGTCGCATTCGCTCCCGCGCACGGCCGCCTGGCGCGCCAATAAGTGCGAAACATTGCTCAACAACTGAGCTAACGAGCGGTTTATGTTGGTAAAAGCCCAGGGACGGCGGTAAGGTTAAAACGAGGCTGCGGCCGGGCAGAGCGCCCGCTGCGCCGCAGCACGCCAACCATAACGAGATGCTGTTTTGCTGCGTATGGATTACTACCGCCCCGCACCGGGTGCAAAGGAGTTACCTTGATTACACACATCAGCCCGCTTGGCTCTATGGATTTATTGTCGCAGCTGGAAGTAGACATGCTGAAGCGCACCGCCAGCAGCGACCTGTACCGCCTGTTCCGCAACTGTTCGCTGGCCGTGTTGAACTCCGGCAGCCAAACCGACAACAGCAAACAGCTGCTGTCGCGCTATGAAACCTTCGACATCAACGTGCTGCGCCGCGAGCGCGGGGTGAAGCTGGAGCTGGTCAACCCGCCGGAAGAGGCGTTCGTCGACGGCCGCATCATCCGTTCGCTGCAGGCCAACCTGTTCGCCGTGCTGCGCGACATCCTGTTCGTGCACGGCCAAATCGCCAGCGCCGGCCGTTTCCAGCACCTGAATCTGGAAAACTCGGCCCACATCACCAACCTGGTATTTTCGATCCTGCGCAATGCACGCACGCTGCATCTGGATGAAGATCCCAACATGGTGGTGTGCTGGGGCGGCCACTCGATCAACGAGAACGAATATCTGTACGCGCGCAAGGTCGGCAGCCAGCTGGGCCTGCGCGAGCTGAACATCTGCACCGGCTGCGGGCCGGGCGCGATGGAAGCGCCGATGAAAGGCGCGGCGGTTGGTCACGCGCAGCAGCGTTACCGCAACAGCCGCTTCATCGGCATGACCGAGCCTTCGATCATCGCCGCCGAGCCGCCTAACCCGCTGGTGAACGAGCTGGTGATCATGCCGGACATCGAAAAACGCCTGGAAGCCTTCGTGCGCATCGCGCATGGCATCATTATCTTCCCGGGCGGTGTCGGCACCGCCGAAGAGCTGCTGTACCTGTTGGGTATCCTGATGAACCCGGAGAACAGTGAACAGGTGCTGCCGCTGATCCTGACCGGGCCAAAAGAGAGCGCCGACTACTTCCGCGTGCTGGACGAGTTCATCATGAACACGCTGGGCGACGAAGCGCGCCGCCATTACACCATCATCATCGACGATCCGGCGGAAGTGGCGCGGCAGATGAAAAAAGCCATGCCGCTGGTGAAGGAAAACCGCCGCAACACCGGCGACGCCTACAGCTTTAACTGGTCGATCCGCATCGCGCCGGATCTGCAGCTGCCGTTCGAGCCGACCCATGAGAACATGGCGAACCTCAATCTTTATCCGAACCAGCCGCCGGAGCAATTGGCCGCCGCGCTGCGCCGCGCTTTCTCCGGCATCGTGGCCGGTAACGTGAAGGAAAACGGCATCCACGCCATTGAGCAGTTCGGCCCGTACAAGCTGCACGGCGAACCGCAAATGATGAAGCAGATGGACAGCCTGCTGCAGGGCTTTGTTGCCCAGCACCGCATGAAGCTGCCGGGCAGCGCCTATGTGCCCTGCTACGAAATCGTCGCCTGACCCTCAATCCCGGGCGGCGTAACGGCCGCCCTGTTTTTTCTGACCTTACCGCCCATGATGATACACCTACTGATTGTCGACGCCCTGAACCTCATCCGCCGCATTCACGCCGTGCAGGGCTCCCCTTGCGTCAACGCCTGCCGCCACGCGCTGCAGCAGTTGCTCCAGCACAGCCGCCCAACTCACGCGGTGGCGGTATTCGACGAGGACGATCGCAGCGACAGCTGGCGCCACCAAATTCTGCCGGACTACAAGGCCGGGCGCTCGCCGATGCCGGAAAACCTGCAGCAGGAGATGCCGCAGCTGCGCGAAGCCTTTGCCGAACTGGGCGTCGCCAGCTGGCATTCGCCCGGCAACGAAGCGGACGATCTGGCGGCCACGCTGGCGGCGAAGGTCGCCGGCGGCGGCCACCAGGTGACCATCGTCTCCACCGACAAAGGCTATTGCCAACTGCTGGCGCCGAACGTACAAATTCGCGATTACTTCCAGAAACGTTGGCTGGATATGCCTTTCGTGCAACAGGAGTTTGGCGTGCAGCCGCAGCAGCTGCCGGACTACTGGGGGTTGGCGGGGATCGGCAGCAGCAAGATCCCCGGCGTGGCCGGCATCGGGCCGAAGACCGCCGTGCTGCTGCTGCAGCAATCGGGTAATCTGGACGGGCTTTATCAGCACCTGGAGCAGGTGCCGGAGAAATGGCGCGGTAAGCTGGAGCAGCACCGCGAGCTGGCCTACATCAGCAAACGGGTCGCCACGCTGCGCACCGATCTGTCGCTGGACGGCAACCTGCAGCAGCTGCGCCTGCCGATACAATAAGGGCGCTGCAAGCAGCGCCCTTCATTAAGGCTTCACGCGGTTAATCGCGCTCGTCGCGGCGGCCCGGCACCGCCGACCACATGCGGCGCACGTGTACGGTGATCTCTTCGCGATCGTGATACAGCTGCTTGGCGTGCACTTCAGCGCTGATGCCGGCGGCGCCCAGCGCTTCGCGGATGCTCATCAGGTTTTGCGACACTTCCTCGTAGCGCTTTTTCATCGGCAGCTTGAGGTTAAAGATCGCTTCACGGCACCAGCCTTTCACCAGCCACTGAATCATCAGGCTGGTCACCTTCGCCGGTTTCTCCACCATGTCGCACACCAGCCAATAGATCTTGCTGCTGTTCGGCTCGAACTTGAAGCCGTCGGCGCGGTGGTGCGTCACCTGGCCGGTTTCCATCAGGCTTGGCGCCATCGGGCCGTTATCCACCGAATGCACCATCATGCTGCGTTTCACCAACTGATAGGTCCAGCCGCCCGGGCAAGCGCCCAGATCGACCGCGTGCATGCCGCTGGCCAGGCGCTCGTCCCACTCGTCGGCGGGGATGAACACGTGGAACGCTTCTTCCAGCTTCAGCGTCGAGCGGCTCGGCGCATCCGCCGGGAAGCGCAGACGCGGAATGCCCATGTAGAACGGCGAGTTGTTGTTGCTGTAGGAGTAACCGACATAGCAGCAGCCCGGCGCGATGAAAAACACATGCACCACCGGGCGAGTCGGGTTCTCGCGCGCCATCAGCACCTTCTGCTCGCGCATCGCGGCGCGCAGCGGCACCGTCAGCTTGCGGCAGAACTTCATCAGCTCTTTGCTTTCGTTGGTGTCCGGCACTTCCACCCGCAGCTCGCCGCCGCGATCGACTACGCCGATCAGCATGCCGACGATCGGCGATACCCGATCTTCCGGCGGCAGATCGCGCAGCAGCTCACCCACCACGATCATCTGGCGGGCGAAAATCAGTTCGCGGAACGGAATCTCCCGCGCCAGGCGATCGGCATCGTCCGGCTGGTAGCATTCGAACAGCACGTAACCGCTGTGCTCTTTTACCCGCGCAAAGCCGTAAATCTCCAGCTGGG
>NZ_JVEL01000568.1:0-927 GCF_001076875.1 Serratia sp. 506_PEND | reverse complement strand
TTTATCGGTGATTTCCGCCGCACACTCTTTTTCGAAGCCGGGGCGGCAATACAACGCAATCTTATTCATGGCGCTCGGCCTTTTTCCTCAGACGCAAAGCGCCAATCAACATCAATATCCAGCCGATCAAGAAGCACACGCCGCCAACCGGCGTGATATATACCCAGACCTTCAGGTGCGACAGCGCCAGGCAATAGAGGCTGCCGCTGAACAACACGGTGCCGAACGCCAACAGCGCTCCGCTCCAGTAAAACCACAGGCTCACGCGGCGCTGCATCGCGACCGCCAGCGCCAGGATGGCCAGGGTGTGGAACCCCTGATATTCCAGCCCGGTGCGGATCCAGGCCATTTCGTTGGCGCCTAGCGTGCCGCTTAACACATGCGCGCCGAATGCGCCCAACGCGACAAACACAAAGCCGCTGATAGCGGCGAAAACCAGCATGGAACGGCTGCTCATCGTGATCTATCCCATTAAAAATCACCGGCCGCGGCAAGGCGGCGGCCGGCCTTATTGTTCGTAGCGGAAGCGGAACTTCTCTTGTTCGCTGGCGGCGCGCGCCAGGATCCACTGCCGGAAGGCGGCTATTTTACCCAGTTCTGCCTGGCTGTCATGACATACCAGATAAAAAGCGTTTTTACTGACCAGCACATCGTTGAACGGGCATACCAGGCGACCGGCTTCGATCTCGGTTTGCGCCATCACGTTATTCACCAGCGCCACGCCCTGGCCGTGCACCGCCGCCTGCACCACCATGGCGCTGTGGCTGAAGATCGGCCCCTGCTGCACATTGATGTGTTGCAACCCCAGCTGGCGCGTATAGGCCAGCCAGTCGCGGCGTGAAACGTCATGCAGCAACGTATGATAAGCCAGATCGTCTGCGGTTTTCAGCGGATGATCGCCGGTCAGCAGGCTCGGCGAACAAACCG
>NZ_JVEL01000567.1:0-1974 GCF_001076875.1 Serratia sp. 506_PEND | reverse complement strand
CCGTGCTCAGGTCAGCCTTCAGGCTCCAGACGCAGCCAAAACGCTTCCCGTTGAATATCGCCTCTTTCTGATTAAGCTGCAACTCATCGCGCAGGCCGGCAATCAGCTGGGGTGTGCGGAGCAACAGTACGCGGAAAGGCAGCTCAAAGCTGGTGACGTAATCAACGTTCAGCAGGGCAATGCGCAGACGTTCTTCTGCGCCGGCTTTTACCTAGCGGCATTCTTCCAGCACATCCGCCCACTGCCGGATAAGGCGAAGCGACTCGTCAGCGCCAGAAAACAATTCGCCCCACGGTCATTCCCTCTGTGTTAACAGGTAGCAGGCTGCTCTTCGGAGACGCCCGCATCTGCAGCTGGCAACAGTGACAGCAAACACCAGCCCGCATGTTGCTCACCCGTCACATAACGCAGCTCCCGCGCGTCAAATGCCTCTCCAACACCACGGGGATCACCAACGACGATGAAATCAACCGACGCGGACTGCTGGCCCTGTTCGTTAAAATGGCGCTGCAGCTCTGATTTCCTGACCAGTAATGCAGAGGTATTCGCATATTCAGCGGACAGAGTTTCGGGTACCCACTCTTCATCCGACACCACCGCGTTCATCCAGCCCTGTGATTTCAGGTGCTCAATCGCATGCGTCAGCCGAAACAGTGCCGGCTGCTGTGAAACCGGCTCAGCGCAGGAGTGCCAGAGGTATTCCAGTCGTCTCAACAACCCGGCTGCGAGGCCTTTCTGTCGCCCGAGGCGAAGCAGGCTGTCGATATCTGTCGCCACGGAACGGGGGAAGCGACGTTGTTTCTGCGCATCCGCCAGCCAGCGAACCAGGAAGGTATGGATAGTCAGCGGTGACAGTGCCTGCCCCTCCTGCTGGGCCAGGCTCAACGCCATCAGTGCGCACCAGGCAAGATGTGCCAGGTCAGAGACCGTCTGTTCAGGGGGTAAGGTATTGTGCGTCTTTTTCATGCAGCGAGTATATCAGCAGAGCGTGTATCGGAAAAATCCCCGGGTGTTAACATCCTTTCTCGTCTCTGAACCCTCCGTACACTCACGTGCTTATCACCCCCGTTCTCGCCGTCATGACGGGCAAGGTCATGCCCTGAACCCTCGCCTGTAGCTGACCGAAGCGCAATGCGAAAGTCCCCTGCGCGGAACGGTTAATGACAAGCGGCGTGATATCCACCACGCCTTCATGCTTCCCGTCCGATACTCTTCGCCAGGCGTCACGGATGATGCCACTGAACGCCTGCAGAGAGCTTTCAACAGGTTGTGTAATGGGCGCCAGCGTATCAAGATTCATCATCAACACCATCTGGCATTCGCTTGCACAGGTTGAACCCCATATCCAGCGTAACAACGTCGGCGGTGAATTCTTACGTTCCTGCTGGCGCGCCTGTGAGTATTCCCCCGTTCGCTGCCAGACCTCAGTGTGAAATCGCAGGATCAGCGAGCGATAATCAGCCAGGGTTTCGTGATACGGCAACACCAGCGCAAAGCTGAACGCCACCAGTCGGGGATAATGGTCAACCGCCTGTTGCAGAAAAGCGCGTGTATTTGCTGCATCCACAGCATTGCCGGCTTCTGCACCGGAGTGAGGGCTATTCATCGGAATTATCTCTTTTGGATGATTCAGGGGTGGGGGCGGGTTGCACGGCATGTCTGATGCGAAAAGCCCTCACCGGGCTTATCCGGAGAGCGTGTTACAGCCGTAATTCATCTGCCAGTTCGCTTCTTCAATGCTGTAGATACTGGTCAGGCAACGTGGACAGGACTTCACGCCCTGATAATGCTCGCTGCACCAGACGCAGTACCAGGCCTGCGACATGACGGGGGCATCCAGCCCCCGGATAATACTGCGCAGTTTGTTGTGCCGGGCTTCGGCTTTCACCTCAGGGTCAAGGTGGGCGCAGGCCATCAGCACATGCCGGGCTACGGTCTGCTGGTCATGCTCAAACCACGGGTCTTCGTGCATAC
>NZ_JVEL01000566.1:0-682 GCF_001076875.1 Serratia sp. 506_PEND | reverse complement strand
GCTATACCTGCCATCTGTGCGGCAGTGCACTGCAATACCATCCTCAATACGACTCTGAACGCCCATGGTTTGAACATCAGACTGCCATGCTGACGGATAACGGGCGACAGCATTGCCCGTATGTGAAACCGGAAGCCAGTGCACTGAGGCTGGCAGGGCGTCTGCAGCGGATTATCCCGGGCGCCACGCCCGTGGTCCGCAGGGCAGACTGGCACTGTAGCGGTTGCGACAGTGTGTACCACGGCGAGCATTACTGCCTCACCTGCCGGAGCGGTGAATACAGCCGTGAAAGCGCGGATGCGGGCAACCCGCCAGCAGAGGTGACAACATGCGCATGCTGAAGTGTTATCTGGCAAATGACCGTGAAGGGCATTTTGTGACTGCCGGTGAGGCGAAGAGTGCACCGGGACAGGTATGGAGCTGCGCGTCCTGTGGCTGTCGGCTGATACTGCATGCCGGTATGCACGAAGACCCGTGGTTTGAGCATGACCAGCAGACCGTAGCCCGGCATGTGCTGATGGCCTGCGCCCACCTTGACCCTGAGGTGAAAGCCGAAGCCCGGCACAACAAACTGCGCAGTATTATCCGGGGGCTGGATGCCCCCGTCATGTCGCAGGCCTGGTACTGCGTCTGGTGCAGCGAGCATTATCAGGGCGTGAAGTCCTGTCCACGTTGCCTGACC
>NZ_JVEL01000565.1:967-6912 GCF_001076875.1 Serratia sp. 506_PEND | reverse complement strand
CTCATGACCAGCCCCCAACAGTCGGTATGCCCCAACACGAACTGGCGACCCACCAGCGGCAGTTCGCCGCGCGGCAAAATGGTGCGCAAATCCCCCTCCGGCCAGCTGGCTATCGCCCAGGGCAACTCCATCGCGTCGCACTGCGCCTTGTCCAGCTCACTCGGCTGCGTGGTGGCGTCCGGGTGGCTGTGCACAATGAGGGTGATGGTGCCCCATTCGGCGGCGGCCACGTAGTCTTCCGGCGCCAGATGAAACTGCTCGGTGGGGTTGTCCGCCAGGTTGCGGCACGGGAAATAGCGCTCCACGCGGGACTTTTGCGCCACCACGCCGCAGCATTCGCGCGGATACTCGGCTCTGGCGTGCGCCATAATGGCCGCCGCGGTTTTTTCTTTCATGCTCGCCCCCTACTGCCGGATTAACGCCGCGCCCGGGAAGCCGCCAAACGGCAGCGGTTCGTGCTCGCCAAAGCGTTTCTGGCAGTCGCTCAGCAGCCCGCCGCAGCGATCCTGGCTCGGGTCATCCACCGGGTTGCCCTTGTCGTCAAAGTAACGGCTACCGGCGTAATCGCAGCCCTTGCCGGTGCGATAGCCGCCGCGCGAGCACCAGGTGCACAGGCTGTGGATTTGCCGGGTCGGGATGCGCAATCCCCGCAGGTCAGCCGGACTCGAGAGTTCGAACTCCACCGCTTCGTCGCTTTCTGTCGCCTTGCGATCGATGTAGAACACCTGCAGCTTTTCCTGCAGCGGATCGGCCGAAGAGTTCCCTTGCGGGAAGTTGCGGGCGTCAAGGTAGTGCACCAGCGTGTCGTGGATCCGCACCTTGGCCTGCGCCATGTCCTCAAACTGCAGGCAGAGCGCGCTGATCAGGCCGTTGATATTGGCGACCGACAGCTTGGGCGCGTTGCCCTGGCTGTCGGCGGAAATCTCCAGCCCTTCAACGCTAAACGGCCACGGGCCGTACTCCAGCCCCTGCCACCAGACCGATTTCGCCGGCAGTTTGCTTTCATCACCGCCGGCGGCGGCCAGCTCTTGCGGCGTAAACGGCAGGGTATCGCAATGAAAGCGCAGAATATCGGCGCCAAACCGGGTGCCATCCACCTCAATCAGGCGGATGCGGTTGCCCGGCTCCAGCTTTTGCAAATCTGAATTCAGCATCATCTCCCCCGGTTAAACGTGAAAAGCCTCGGTAAACGTGGCCGTCAATGAATAGTTATCCCCGCCCATCGCGACCGGCTTATAGCCCTCGCAGCGGAACAGGCCGGGAACCTGCGTCGGTGGCGTCCATTGAAAGGACTTCACCCCGTGATGGTTTTCCAGAAAGACGATGATCGGCGTGATGTAGTCATACTTGCCGACAAAGGTCAGATCCCAGGAGCGCACGATCGGGTTAATGCCGTCGCCGGAGACCTGCGCATAGCCGTCGCCGAACTGCGCCTTTCTGACGCGAAAGCGCGTATCGCCAGCGGCATTGACGCGCGCCGGAAATTCAAATGTCTGAATGCCCATTACATCCCCTTGATTGCTTTCCAAATCGGCTGGCCCGGCATCAGGTTACGGTTGATCACCTTCTGGCTTTCCTGCGCGGCGATATTGCCCATTCGTTTACCGAACTCGCCCCATCCCGGATCGGCCTGCGAACTGACGTTGCCGCCGTTCTCGATGGTGATGTAGACAGTCGGCGCCGCCGAAGGCTGCGGGCCGCCGCCGATAGCCCGCACGCCGAGCGAACCGTCCGCGCCGCGTTTGAGCGGCATGATGGCCTCCGGCCCGGCTTCGCCCATCAAGCCGGCGCCTCTGGCGAACGCGAACAACGTGGGATTGCTGACGATCTGGCCGCTGAATGCGCTCAGCGAAGGCGAGGCGTATACGCCGCCCTTGGCGTTGGGGACATAGCCTTGCCAACCGGTCGGCATGCCCATCGCGCCTGAACCGGCCGCGCCCGCGCCGGCGCTTGCCGCCCCGCCCAACAAACCGCCGCCGATGTTCATAAAGGTAGAGAGAAAGGTTCTGGTTAACAGCGCCTGCATCGCCAGATCGATCAGTTGCTGAATGATGGACTGCGTCATGGAGGTCATCAAACCGAGCATGCTTTGCTTAAAGTTTTGCGTCCCGGTCAGCAGATCGAACATCATGCCGGAGGTCCGTTCCCGCGTCATGTCCACCAGCCCCAACGCCATCTTGTGCACGCGGCTCTGCCCGCCGAACAGACTCAGCGCCTGCTGATACTGAGCGTCCGACGATTCCTGCGTCGCCGCCTGCATCAGCTGTTCATAGCGCTGTTTATCCAGCAAGCCTTGCTGGTAGTAGGCCTGGTATTGCGCCTGCTGCTGCACCAATTGGTTGTTAAGCCGAGCGACAGGGTCCACATCACCGGCAATGTTCATACGCGGCGCGGCAAGCGCGTCGGTTTCAGCCTTCAACCGCTGGCGCGTCGTTTCTTGCTGCTGCATCCGGCTGGCGGTGTGGTACTCGCGTTCGGTCAACAGCCGCCCGTCATACAACGCCTTCAGCTCCTTGCCGACCTCCTGCTCTTTGCGCACCGCCGCCTGCCCTGGCGCGTATTGTTCAGCGAGCTGTTGCCGCTGCCGCTGATACTTCTCGGCGTTCAGCGCCATCGCACGCTGCACATCGGCCTGCCCGGCACCGGCCGCCTTGGCCGCTGACGCCAGCTTGGCCTGTGCGCTTTGTTCATCCTGGGTGATTTTGTCGAGGCTGCTCAGATGCGCCTGCTCGATTTCCTGACGCAGTTGTTGGTACTGATCAAGAACCTGCTGTCGCTCACGTCCAAGATTATCTGTATTTACAATATCCAATGTATAAGCAGGGGGCGGAGAGGGCATCAACTGCGCCTGCGCAGTTGCAGTAGCGGGCAAAATATTACCTGCTGGCTGATTAAAATGACGAGCAGCCCCTGTCAAAACAAGAAGGTTAGCTTGGTCAATATTTTGCATGCTAGTGCGAGTATTTTGAATCCCGATGTCTATTGACTCGAGAGCCGCTTCTGCACGCACCCGCGTAGCTTGCAACTGCTTTTCAACACCAAATATGTCACCCAGCCGACCTGGGTTACTCTGGATTCGTTCTATTCTCTCGTTTGCGTAATTCAACAAATTCTGCTGCTTATCTCGCTCACTAAGCTGTTCCTCGAGCTGCTCACTGAGATCTAACTTTCTCAGGGCAAGTTGCTTACTAGACAGTTTTATAAGCTCTGACGTGGTTAGAATCGCAGCATCTTTCAGACTCACCGCAGCCTCTTTGGCTTGCATTGTTTGCTCATAAAAGTATGCCATCCCCAATCCCGCCTGGATGGCGACACCGATCGGGCCACCAAGCATCCCCAGCGCAACGCGAGACGCCGCGCCGACGCCTGATGTCGCCTGAGCCGCCCCGCGCGCCGCCGCCGCCTGATCGCGCCAGGCCGCCGCGCTGTCATTCAGGCCGCCGGCCAGTTTCAGCATCTCCTCCGCGCGGCTGCCGCCTTCGCCGGAGGCGCTGCTCGCCTGGCGAGCCGCGTCGTCCAACTGCTTCATCTGCGCCGTCGCGGCGACGGTGATGGACGCAAGTTCGGTGAGCGCCTGCCCATACTGGCGCGAGGTGGCGGCGAGGCCCTGCAGCGACAGCTCAACGCCGGCCAGCCCCGCCAGTTTCCCCGCCAGGCCGCCAAGCGTGCCACCGATGCGTTGATACGACTCGTCGGTCTTCTTCGCGTCCTGCTGAGCCTGGCGGTTAAATTTGGCGGATTGTTCCCCGGCGGTACGGTAAGCCGCCGTCAGTTTGTTTTTAAAGTTGGTGTCATTCAGTTGCAACCCGACGACCAACTGTGCGGTATCAGCCATTTCCCAGCACTCGCATAACGTCAGCACACTGCATATCAATACTGCTTTGCGCGGGCTGACCGGATTGATGAACGGGGGCACTCTCCGCCGCATCGGCCGTCATGCCTTGCAGTTTGAAATATGCCCGCCAGTGATTCAGGATGTGCGCCGGCAGCGCGGCGATCTTGCGAGGATCCGACTCACCCCAGCGATCGGCCAGTTGGAACACCAACATCAGCCAGGGCGAGTCAGTCAGTTTTTTTCCGCTTCCTCCAGGCTACCGACCGCATGCCGCTTGACGGCGCCGATGGCTTCGACCAGCGTCGGGTTGTCGTGCGCCGCCAGCAGATCGTCTACGCTCGGCAAGGCGCCGGCCGGGATACGTTTGCCGTCCGGCGTCATCAGGCAAGACAGCAGAAGCTGCACGTTGAGCTGCGCGGCTTTGTTCATGTCACCGCTGTCGATGGCGGCCTTCATGCCGTCTTCGTTTTCCTGCAGTTCCGCGGCTTTCAGGCGACGGATAAAGGCTTTGGCGCCAAAGATCTGCGTTTCAATCACGTGATCGTCGGATTTCAGCAGCGCCGCTTTCAGCGCTTTCAGATCGTATTTCTCACTCATCGGTTTTTCCTTGTTCAATTCGGTTTACTCTGTAATAAGCAGGTTGCCGCAGGCCACATGGCCCGCGGCGGAAGCGTTCACCTTCAGGCGTTAACCCGCGGCAAACCGCCAATGGGTCACACTTTCGGGGTGACCGAGCCCCAGGTGTTACTGTTTTGCTTGCCCTGGACGGTAATCTGAATGACTTCGCTCGCCGGGGCGGTGATCTCATTCATTTTCCAGCCGGACAGCGACAGGATGGAGGTGGAGGTGCGGCCGTTCGGCAGCTCGACGTAGAACTGCACCGTTTCGCGCTTGTCCGCCGCATTCAGCAGCGCCGCGAAATCGGCGTTGGACGGATCGTCGATGAAACCGATGGATTTCTCCGCGCCTTCCGGCAGGTCGGAAATAAACTGCTTGGCGGTATCCAGCAGCGTGGTGCAATCGACAAAACCGCCGGTTTGCCCCATTTCACCTACCGCTTTACAGTTGGTCAGCGCCTTCATGGCCGTCGGTGCAGCCCCAACGGTGCCCCATTTGACGATAGTGCCGGCAGGCAGCATGGCGTATTCTGGCGAGGTTTTATCAGCCATAGTTTTTCTCTCTCTTTTTGATGAAGGATGGTAGCGGTCGCTACCGGTTTTCGATGCCATAGCGGACGTTAGCCGCCAGGATGCGTAACACTTGGTGCTTATGGTGATCCAGCGCAGGACGAATAAACGGGGCGGCGGCTTGCGTTGCCGTGCCGTACTCCTGCGCCAGGGCTCTGTGGTAATGCTGTTTACTGGGGCCGACGCGCAACGTCACCGCGTTCCATCCGGTAACGGCCGGACGTATCGCAATGCCGACGCTCAGCGATGGCTCGCTGTTTGACGCCCCCCGCTCGGCACACTGCTGCATCGTGCTAAGTAGCGGCGCCAGCGCGGCGTGGCCGGCCTCCGGCAGAATGTGGCTGGTGACCTCGCGCCGAATCGCTTCCAAGCGGCGAGTCAATTCCGCCATGCCGGAAACGTTTATGGCGATCACGCCGCCACCTCGGAATGGGTAATGAGGTAATCGCGCGCCATCCGATACTGAACGCGGTTATCCGCCAAGGGCGTGGCGCTCTGCAAAAGGGTGCTGCGCGTAACCGCCTGTACCGGCCATTCGCCGATATGGCCATGCCGAACCCCCTCCCAGGCGTTCAAAACCGCCTTATCCAGAGCGATCAGTCGGGAGTAATCGTCGATCACGTACAGCACGATCTGAAAACGGCTCTGCACCAGCGAACTGTCAACCAGACCGGTGTTCACTTTCAGATCGCTGATCTTCTGATAGGTCACGCCTTCTTGCTGAGGATCCGGCAAGATCAGCGGATGAACCGCCAGATGGGTTAGCGCGGCCAGCGAGCGTTGGATTTCATCTTCAATCATTTGGGCAAGGTCTCCGTCGTTTTGAGGGGGAATTGTTTTACAGACGCATTCAGGCATCAGGTAAGGAACAGCGCGCGCTCCGCCGCACGCCGGGCAACCAGCCCATCGAGCCGCACACCGCC
>NZ_JVEL01000565.1:0-867 GCF_001076875.1 Serratia sp. 506_PEND | reverse complement strand
GGCCGCCCCCTGCCGATCGCCGGCGTTCAGCCGGCGCAGCAGCGTCGAGTTCTCCAGCGCGCGCAGGCCCAGGTTATAGGCGAAGCTCACCAGCGCATCGAACTGCCCCTGCGTGATCGTCACCGCCACCAGCCGTTCGACGCCCCGTTCGAATTGGGCGACACCGCACACCAGCAAACGCTCGGCCGTTGCGACATCGATCGCCATGCCGGCCCCAACTTTTCGTCCCGCTACCGGTTGAGTCCACCCGTAGCCGATGGTCCAAACGCCGACCGAGTCCTGATAAGCCTGCAAACGCAGGCCTTCGAAACGCTTAATCAGCGCCATGCCATCATCACTTATCTTCATTGGTTTCCTCCTGACGCTTTATTGAGAAATCGGCGTTCCAATGCCTTGATCAGCGATGCTCCCGACCACCCCGCCATGCCGCATACGCCGCCCATCACCTCCGAAGGCCAGTCGTAATGCAGCGCAATCATCACCATGGTCAAGCCGGCGAAAATAGAGACGAACAGCTGCAAAAACAGCGTCCTCCAGCTAAAGGTTTCGCCGTTCAAAACCTTGAAGGAATAGCTGGCGATCGCCCCCAGCAGCGTCATGCCGAAAGCAAGCAGCATTGAAAGGATGTTTGGTTCATTTTTCCAAGGCATAATCATCACCCTCCCCTTACCGGGGCATAGCCCGATCGTCGGGAGTCATGGAAAAGAGCGGCTAAATGCGGCGCCCCTCTCCGTCATTCCTGTTCCATTTAAATAAGCGGCCATTTACGCTGTCGAAAATGGCTTATCCATTCTGCTCAACCTGAGAAGAGAAATAAGGATTGCGCCGTTTTATAAATGAGAAGGATTAGCCTCCCGCCGTGATCAT
>NZ_JVEL01000564.1:0-10635 GCF_001076875.1 Serratia sp. 506_PEND | reverse complement strand
TCTATGTCATCGTGGATAAAAATCATAACCAGACATTTGACGATAATGATTTTGTTTTCTCGGTCGGCAACCATAATCCCAACGTGGTTGCCGCAACTCTGCACTACCACTCGCCCGCCGTCACCGTGAACGGTGTTGCGGCCGAAAACTCGCTGCCGGAGGCGTTTGCCTAATCGTCATCCGCGCCATGCGATAAAAAAAGCCCGGGGAGCTCCCCGGGCTTTTCATGTCATATAGACTGGCTGACGCTTACTGCCAATCCACCAGGCAGTAATGCTTTTTGCCGCGACGCAACAACGTGTAGCGGCCGAACAGACGGTCTGAATCGCTGAAGCGGTATTCGGCATCGGACTGCTTCTCGCCGTTGATGGTTACCGCGTTGGAGCCGATCATGGTGCGCGCCTGGCCGCGTGACGGCACCAGTTCGGCATTCACCAGCGCCTGCTGCAGATCGGCGTCGCGGTCCAGTTTGATGGTCGGCATGCCGTCCTGCGCCAGTTGGGCGAAGTCCGCTTCGGTCATGTCGTGCAGCGCACCGGAGAACAGACTCTGGGTGATGCGCTTGGCGGCCGCCAGGCCTTCCGCACCGTGCACCATGCCGGTCACTTCTTCCGCCAGCACGTACTGAGCCCGTGGCGCCTTACCGCTGTTCTTGTCTTCTTCTTCCAGCGCGTTGATGTCTTCGAGGCTCATGAAGGTGAAGAACTTCAGGAAGCGGTAGACGTCGGCGTCGGCGGTATTGATCCAGAACTGGTAGAACTTGTACGGGCTGGTTTTTTCCGGCGCCAGCCAGACCGCGCCGCCCTCGGTTTTACCGAACTTGGTGCCGTCGGCTTTGGTGATCAACGGCACGGTCAGGCCGAACACCTGCTTCTGGTGCTGACGGCGCGTCAGATCGATACCCGAGGTGATGTTGCCCCACTGATCGGAACCGCCGATCTGCAGCTCCACCTGGTGGCGGTTATACAGCTCGGAGAAATCGTAGCCCTGCAGCAGGTTATAAGAGAACTCGGTGAAGGAGATGCCGGAGTCGTCGCGATTCAGACGCTGCTTGACCGCTTCCTTGTTGATCATCTGGTTGACGGAAAAGTGCTTGCCGATGTCACGCAGGAAGGTCAGCACGTTCATGCCGCCGAACCAGTCGTAGTTGTTGGCCGCGATAGCGCTGTTGCCGCCGCAGTCGAAATCGAGGAACGGGGAAACCTGTTTGCGGATCTTCTCGACCCACTCGTTCACCGTATCGGTGGTGTTCAGCTTGCGCTCCGCCGCTTTGAAGCTCGGATCGCCGATGAGGCCAGTGGCGCCGCCCACCAACGCTACCGGCTTGTGGCCGGCCAGTTGGAAGCGCTTCAGGCACAACAGGGGAACCAGATGGCCCAAATGCAAGCTGTCAGCGGTCGGATCGAAACCGCAATACAGTGCAATTGGCCCTTGCGCCAGTCGCTCCGCTAACGCTTCCTCATCCGTAACCTGGGCAACGAGGCCCCGCTCTTGCAGTTGTTTAATCAAGTTGCTGCTTGCCATCAATGACTCCATGTATAAACGAATGCACCTTTGCCGGTACACGGCCTTTCGCCCAGTGGCGAAATAAAAATTCAGGGTAGCGCATAGAATAAAGCGCCGGCGGCATCAGCACCAGCGCTTAGAGAGGATTTTCCGCCTTCAGGGTGCCAGTCGGTCAATTTTCCAGTCATTCCCGTCCCGCTGATACAGGAAACGGTCATGCAGGCGATGGGCGCCGCCTTGCCAGAACTCGACAGAGTCAAATTTCACGCGGAATCCGCCCCAGAAACTCGGCAACGGCACCTCGCCCTGCTGGAACTTCTGCTTCAGCTCGAGGAATTTGCTTTCCAGCACGCCGCGCGCGGAAATGCGCGACGATTGTTGCGAGACCCAGGCACCGATCTGGCTGTCCTTCGGCCGGCTGTTGAAATACTTCAGCACGTCGAGCGTCGACAGACGCTCCGCCTGACCGAGGAAAATCACCTGGCGATCGAGCATGTGCCAGGGGAACAGCAGGCTGATATGCGGGTTGTGCGCCAGCTGTTGCGCCTTGCGGCTGCCGAGGTTGGTGTAGAACACCAGCCCCTGCTCATCGAAATGCTTCAGCAGCACGATGCGTTGATAAGGCTGGCCGTGTTCGTCGACGGTCGCGACGCACATGGCGGTGGGATCCGCCAGGCGCGCGTCGCAGGCCTGTTTCAACCAACGCTCGAACAGTTCGAGCGGGCTGGCGGTCAGATCGTTGCGGCGCAGGCCGCCCCGGGTGTATTCTCGGCGCAGGTCCGCAACATCAAACTCATTCTTTTCAATCATCTGGGTTATCGACCAACTGAAAAAATCCGTCGTTACATTCTGCGCCTGCGGCGTCAGGAACTCAATCGCTCCGACGCCGCCGTCAACCCTCACTCCGTCAACACGCAGTCGCTCATGACTACCTTGCCGTTGCGCTCAAGATAGGCGTTACGGTCTTTCGACCAAAAAGTGTATTTACCGTCGCTGTATTTGGCGCCGGTCAGCGCCAGCACCTGCTTAAGATGCAGCTGCTCGCCATCCATCAGCAGGCTGACTTCACTCGCCTTGCCGTCGAGCGCCACCGTCAGCGGCGTAGTGCCACACTGATAGTGCATCGTCTGGCTGCTCTGCGGCAGGATGTAACTGCAGCCGGACAGCGCCAGCGCGCCGGCGACGAAAAAGACTTTTTTCATGCTGTTGCTCCTTAGAAAAATCCTTCACAGGCTATCCTAACAGAGCTAACGGCCCCCCAATGGCAAAACCGGATAAATCCCACCCAGCACCGTTTCACGGCTGGCGCCGGTTACCGAAGGCAGATTGCCGGCCTGGCCGGACAGCGTACGGAAGGCCAGCCAGGCAAAGGCCAACGCCTCCATGTCGTCACCGCTGACGCCGAAATCGTCGGTCAGCCCAACTTCCGTGCCCGGCAGCAGCGCCGACAAACGCGCCATCAGCAGCGTGTTGCGCGCCCCGCCGCCGCACACCAACAGACGCTCGCACCCGCCGGCCAGCTGCACCTGTTCGCTGATGCTGACGGCGGTCAGTTCCGTGAGCGTGGCCTGTACGTCGACCGGCGCAATCGCCGGCAATCCGGCCAGCTGCCGTTCCAGCCAAGCGATATTGAAATACTCGCGGCCGGTGCTTTTCGGCGCCGGCTGCGCGAAGTACGGATCCGCCAGCATCTGCTGCAACAACGGCAAGCAGACCCGCCCCTGCATCGCCCAACCGCCGCCCTGATCATAAGGCTGCGCGCGGTGGCGCCACACCCAGGCGTCCATCAGCATGTTGCCCGGCCCGGTATCGAAACCGCGCACCGCCGTACCGGGCAACAGCAGAGAAAGGTTGGCGATGCCGCCGACGTTTAGCACCATGCGCCGCTCGACGGGATGCCCCAGCAGCGCCTGATGAAATGCCGGCACCAGCGGGGCGCCCTGCCCACCGTACGCCATGTCACGCCGGCGGAAATCGCCGACGGTGGTGATATTGGTCAGCGCGGCGATGCGGTTGTTATCGCCGAGCTGCATCGAGAAACGCGCGTCGCCTTCCGGCTCGTGCCACACCGTCTGGCCGTGGCAACCGATGGCAGTGACCTGCTCCGCGTCGATGCCGGTTTGCTTCAGCAGACCGAGCACCGCCTCGCCGAACAGCGAGCCCAACTGCGCGTCCAGCCGGCCGACGGCGGCCAACGTAGTTTGCTGCCCCTGGCACATCCCCAGGATCTCTTTTTTCAACGCCATCGGCATCGGATGGCTATAGCTGGCCTGCTGCGCCACCATACGATCGTCGATCGCGGCCAATACCACATCGATTCCGTCCAGACTGGTGCCGGACATGACGCCTATATAGCGGCCTGACTTCATAGCAACATCCTCTAACCCGCGCGGTAAGCAAAATTTATCCTGACAAATAAACCAGAATTGCCGGATTAACGCCATGAATTATGATGCTTTTTTTACGCACCGTGAGCCAGATGCCCCCTGGCGCCGCTGTGGCACGGGCTATGTGTTAAACCGTGCCATAACAGGTGACGGAATGTCGCCAAGGCTGTCATAAAGGTAAACCGCGGTTTATTATTGGTTGAACAGAGAAAAGTTAAGCTGCATGCAGCGATGAAGCATGGCGGTGTGTCAACTTTCAGCCATACTTTGTCTATCATTTTCACTGAATCTTGCCTGGTGAGCATTGCCAGGTTATGGACTACTACCATCAGGAGTTTTATATGATCAAGCGTCTTCTCGTCGTTGCCGTCGCCGCCGTTACGCTGGCCGGCTGTGCCAATGAATCCATGTCCGGCGATGTCTACTCGTCCTCGCAGGCCAAGCAGGTACAGACCGTCACCTACGGGACGCTGGTTTCCGTGCGTCCGGTTAAAATTCAGGGCGGCGAAGGCTCCAACGCCATGGGGATGATCGGCGGCGCGGTGATTGGCGGGCTGTTGGGCAACACCGTTGGCGGCGGCACCGGTCGTACGCTGGCTACCGCGGCGGGCGCTATTGCCGGCGGCGCGGCGGGTAACAGCATCGGTGAAGTGGCCGGTCGGACCTCCGGCTACGAGCTGGAAATCAAGACCGACCAGAAAGAGAACATCGTGGTGGTACAGAAAGCGGGCGACACCAAGTTCAGCCCTGGCCAGCGTGTGCGCATGGCGCGCATGGGCGACACCATCACCGTTTCCCCGTTGTAAGTCTGTCGGCGACAAACGGCAAACCGGAGGCAATCGCCTCCGGTTTTATTTCTGATGCTGTGAAACTGTAATCGTAGAAAATAAGAATATTATTATTTGTTCTGCAGTTCGGTGATATTTTGTTCTAACTTGCCAATCAGCCCTACCAACAGATGCACTTCGTCGGCGGTAATGCCGCTTAAAATCTCACTGCGTGTAGACGTGATCACGCTGTCCACTTCCCTGATGATCGGATCGGCCGCTTCGGTCAGCTTGATGCGCTTCGCGCGGCGATCGTTGGCACAGGTGTGACGCGTGATCAGCCCCTTCTCCTCCAATTGGTCCAGCGTGCGAACCAGTGACGGTTGCTCGATACCGATCGCCTTGGCCAACTGGATTTGCGACTGCTCCGGCGGCAAACGATTGATATTGTGCAAAGTGACCCAGTGCGTTTGGGTCAGCTCCAACGGCTTGAGCCGATGATCGATGAGCGCGCGCCAAACACGAACTAATCGTGCTAAATCTGAACCTAATGTTGACTCCACTTCCCCCTCCTTATAATTAGCATGCTAACATTACCTCCCAGAGTTTAGACTATTTTGGGTAACTCACATTAAAAACACAAATGTATATAATGTATATTGTGGAAATAGCCACTATTTTTAGCCGTTATTGTTTAATCGTTATGCAAATATTCAACATATTCACCCTTAGGGATTGTTAATGTGAATACATCATGGTTACACACCTCATCCCCCTTACCCGATTTGGTCCTGGGGGCATCGCTTTATTTTCCGCCTATATTTAAAGCTTTTTTACTAGGACTGGTCTTATGGCTGCTGATTCATCAACTGCTGAGAGACTGGATGTATTCCGGTGAAATCTGGCATCCCATGTTGATGGACCTGTCCATTTTCGTTCTGACCGTCAGCGGTTCCTTATGGATTTTAGCGAGTTGGTAACCCATGCAGCATAAAACATTAAAATACTTCTCTACGGTGATCGTCTGCGCCATTGCCGTCTGCGCCGGTTGGTGGCTCTGGAATTATTATATGCAATCCCCATGGACCCGTGATGGAAAAGTGCGCGCCGAACTCGTCAATATCACCCCTGAAGTCTCTGGAAGATTAGAGAAAATAAGCGCGAATGACAATCAGTTCGTACCTGCGGGAAGTCTGATTTTTACCCTCGACCCGGTGCCCTACCAGATTGCGCTGGACAATGCCGAGGCCGCGGTGGCAAAAGCGCAATCCGATCTGGCCAAAGCGGACCACGAGGCTGCCCGCCGCCGCGGTTTGCCACGTAACGTTATTTCCGCTGAAGACTTGGACGAGTCCAATTTAGCCGCTCAGGCAATGAAGGCCGCCTATAAAGCCGCGCTGGCCAACCTGGAACAGGCCAAATGGAATTTGAGCAAAACCAAAATTTATGCGCCAACCGACGGTTATATCACCAACCTGCAGGCACGCGTCGGAAACTACGCCAACGCCGGCACGCCTCTGGTGGCGTTGGTGGATGTGCATTCGTTTTATGTGCTCGGTTATTTCGAAGAAACCAAGTTGAAGCATATAAAGGAAGGCAATAAAGCGGACATCGTTTTATATAACGGCAACACGCCGCTGCAGGGGGAAGTAGAGAGCATCGGACGCGCCATTTACGATCAGAGCGTCGACAGCAGCAATGATCTATTAATGGACGTTAAGCCTAATGTGCCTTGGGTGCGTTTGGCCCAGCGCGTGCCGGTGCGGATAAAATTGCTCAACGTGCCCGCCGATTTGACGCTGGTCGCCGGCACCACCTGCACCATCTCGATTCATCAGCGGAACTAAAGTGTGAATCTGCCTTTTCTGGAGTGGAGCCGGACCCCCTGGGGTAAGGCGACCGGCGGACAATGGCGCTATGCCCTGCGCAACTCGCTGGCGATGTGTCTGGCGCTGTGGGTGGCGTTCGTGCTCGAACTCGACGAACCCTATTGGGCACTCACCTCCGCCGCGGTGGTGAGCTTCCCCACCATCGGCGGCGTGATCAGCAAAAGCATCGGCCGCATCTTCGGCAGCCTGGTGGGCGCCGCCGCGTCGGTGGCGATCGCCGGCCACTGCCTGAACGATCCCTGGCTGTTTACGCTGTTCATCGCCGCCTGGATCGGGCTGTGCACCTACGTCTCGAATCATTACCAAAACAACGTCTCTTACGCCTTCGCGCTGGCGGGCTATACCGCCGCCATCATCGCCTTCGGCACGGTCAACGTCACCGATACCCAGCAGATATTCGATATCGCTCAGGCGCGGGTTTGCGAAGTGATCACCGGCATTCTGTGCGGCGGGTTGATGATGATGATCCTGCCCAGCACCTCCGACGGCGAAGCCCTGCTGACCTCGCTGCGGCGCATGCAGCTGCGCCTGCTGGAGCACGCCGCCATGCTGTGGCAGCCGGAGGTCACCGCGCAGATGCGCACCTCGCACGAAGGGGTCATCGGCCAGATCCTGACCATGAACCTGCTGCGCATTCAGGCATTCTGGAGCCACTACCGGCTGCGGCGGCAAAATAACCTGCTCAACTATCTGCTGCATCAACAGCTGCGCATTACCAGCGTCATCTCCAGCCTGCGCCGCATGCTGCTGAACTGGCCGGATCGCCCCGCCAATCTGATGCCGGTGCTGACGCAACTGCTGGACGAACTGCGCGATCCCGCCACCGATAAATATCGCTTGGCGCGTCTGCTCCAGCAGATCGCCCCGCAAGATGCGACGGACTACCGCCATCGCGCCTTCTGGCTGCGGTTGCGCGATTTCTGCTGGCTTTACCTGCGCTGCAACCGCTGGCTGCGGCAGTTGGAAAGCGCCACGGCGGTCAGCGATCTCCAGCCGCCGCGCGTCACCCCACTGGCGCGTCATACCGATAGCTACGAAGCCGCCTATAACGGCCTGCGCACCTTTTTATGCATCGTGATCGGCTGCGCCTACTGGATCAACACGCAATGGGACGCCGGCAGCGCGGCGCTGACGCTCACCGCCATCAGCTGCGTGCTCTACTCTTCCACGCCTTCGCCGATCAACAGCGTCAGCACCTTGCTCAAGGCGGTGCTGCTGCTCTCGGTCGCCTGCTTCGTGGTGAAATTCGGTTTGATGATCCAGATTGACGATTTCTGGGTGTTTTGCGCCTTCCTGTTCCCGATCCTGGTGACCATGCAGATGCTCAAGCTGCAGAACCCGCCTTATGCCGCGCTTTGGGGGCAACTGATCGTCTTTATGGGCTCGTTTCTGACCGTCAGCAATCCGCCGAGCTATGACTACCAGTCCTTTATCAATGACAACATCGCTAAAGTCGTCGGTGTATTGCTGGCCGGGTTGGCGTTTCAGATCCTGCGCCCCAGCTCGGACAAACGCAAAAGCCGCCGCATTATCCGCGCGCTGCGGCGCGACTTTATCGATCAGTTGAGCAAACGGCCGCAGCAGAGCGAAAGTCAGTTCGAATCGCTGATCTACCATCGCATCAGCCAACTCAATCAAAGTCAGGATCAGGAAGCGCGCACCTGGCTGCTGCGTTGGGGCGTGGTGCTGCTCAACTGCAGCCATATCGTCTGGCAGCTGCGCGACTGGCAGACCCGTTCCGATCCGCTGTCGGCGGTGCGCAACGTCTGTATCCACTGCCTGCGCGGCATCATGACGGAGAAAGGCGTGCAGCACAGTTCGCTGGACGCCACGCTGCAGGAGCTGCTGCGCATGAGCAACGCGTTGGCGCATCACCCGGAACAGGCGGCGCGCGATCTGGCCGGCCTGATCTGGCGGCTTTACTGCTCACTGCAGCAGCTGCAACAGGCGATGGGCCAGCCCGCCGCCGCACGGGCCGTTAGCGGCGGGTGATCACTTGATCACGCCGCAGGCGAAGCGTTCGCCGCCGCCGCCGAGCGGCTGTGGATGATCCGAATGGTTATCGCCGCCGGCATGCACCATCAGCGCCTTGCCCTCAATTTCGCTGATTTTTTTCAGCCGCGGCGCCAACACCGGGTAATTCGCCATGCCGTCGGCGGTCACATAGATGGCCGGCAAATCACCCAGGTGCCCGTCGGCGTACGGCCCGAGGTGTTTCCCGGTTTTTTGCGGGTCGAAATGTCCGCCGGCCGCCAGCGCCGCCACCGCTTTGCCGTCCTTCATGCCCGGCTCGCAGCTGCCTTTTTCATGCACGTGGAAACCGTGTACTCCGGCCGGCAACGCTTTCAGGCTCGGCGTGAACAGTAAGCCGTACGGCGTTTCGCTGATGACCACGTTGCCGATGTCCTGACCGATACCCTGCCCGGTCACCAGATGCATCTCGACGTCGGTTGCCGCCGCCTGAGCCGCGCCACACGCCATCAGGCCGAGCGCCGCATACCAATAACGTTTCATCAATCAGTCTCCTTAATGACTATATCGAGCTATCAGTATAGGAGAGCCTGCGCCGGCACTGTTAACCAACGCACAATCTCGCCAATTTGATTCGCAGACCTAATATTTGGCACTAATAATAATTCTACCGATGTTGGTCCTCCGACCAGCTGTCGTTCGGCTAACGTTGTTTCCCTGTTTCCACCGCCGGCGCATGAGAGTTCGCTTCCAGGCCAGGCGGCATACTTCATAAGGAACTGATATGGGCATCTTTAGCTATAAGGATCTGGACGAAAACGCGTCGAAGGCGCTGTTTTCCGACGCCTTGGCCATCTCTACCTACGCTTACCACAATATCGATAACGGCTTCGATGAAGGCTATCACCAGACCGGTTTCGGGCTGGGTCTGCCACTGACGCTGGTCACTGCGCTCATCGGCAGCACCCAGTCGCAGGGCGGCCTGCCGGGCCTCCCCTGGAATCCCGACTCCGAACAGGCCGCGCAGGAGGCGGTAAACAATGCCGGCTGGTCAGTGATCAGCGCCGCGCAGCTCGGTTACGCCGGCAAAACCGATGCGCGCGGCACCTACTACGGCGAGACCGCCGGTTACACCACCGCACAGGCCGAGGTGCTGGGCAAATATGACAGCGAAGGCAATCTCACCGCCATTGGCATCTCATTTCGCGGCACCAGCGGCCCGCGCGAGTCGTTGATCGGCGATACCATCGGCGATGTGATTAACGATCTGCTGGCCGGGTTCGGGCCGAAAGGCTACGCCGACGGCTACACGCTGAAGGCCTTCGGCAACTTGCTGGGCGACGTCGCGAAATTCGCGCAGGCCCACGGGCTGAGCGGCGAGGACGTGGTGGTCAGCGGCCACAGCCTCGGCGGGCTGGCGGTCAACAGCATGGCGGCGCAGAGCGACGCCAGCTGGAGCGGCTTCTACGCGCAGTCCAACTATGTCGCCTTCGCCTCGCCGACCCAGTACGAAACCGGCGGCAAGGTGCTCAACATCGGCTACGAGAACGATCCGGTGTTCCGCGCGCTCGACGGCACCACGCTGACCGGGGCGTCGTTGGGCGTTCACGATGCGCCCCATACCTCCGCCACCAACAATATCGTCAACTTCAACGATCACTACGCTTCGGACGCCTGGAACCTGCTGCCGTTTTCCATTCTCAACATTCCGACCTGGCTGTCGCACCTGCCGTTCTTTTATCAGGACGGCCTGATGCGGGTGCTGAACTCCGAGTTTTATTCACTGACCGACAAAGACTCGACCCTCATCGTCTCCAACCTGTCGAACGTCACGCGCGGCAATACCTGGGTGGAAGACCTGAACCGCAACGCGGAAACGCACAGCGGGCCGACGTTTATCATCGGCAGCGACGGCAATGATTTGATCAAGGGCGGCAAAGGCAACGACTATCTCGAGGGCCGCGACGGCGACGATATCTTCCGCGACGCCGGCGGCTATAACCTGATCGCCGGCGGCAAAGGCCACAATATCTTCGATACCCAGCAGGCGTTGAAAAATACCGAAGTCGCCTACGACGGCAACACGCTTTACCTGCGCGACGCCAAGGGCGGCAT
>NZ_JVEL01000563.1:0-24647 GCF_001076875.1 Serratia sp. 506_PEND | reverse complement strand
CAGAGTCAACCCTAATTTTCAGGATTTTTTCTCTGCGACCCCCGGATACTCTGTGAAGTTGTTCACATGTTCCGTGTCGATGGAGGCGCATTATAGGGAGTTCCTCGCAGGCCGCAACAGGTATTTTCAGCAAAAACGATCGTTCGCTGCATTCCACAGCAAAACCCCGCCTTATACCCACTTGCACACAGTGTTATCCACAGATGCGATTTGCACGGAAAATTTACGAGCGCCACGCAAACGTTTTCGCTACAATTCCCCGCGACGAAACGATCCCCCTTTTTATGGGGGCGCTACCTGAATATGTGCCTGACCCTCCCTTTATAAGGCAAAAAACCCTTCCTTATAGAGAGAATGAGGTGGACATTCACGTAACGCTCTTTAATTGCGACTCAAAGCCAAGGGATAAAACCATGCAACAACCTCGTCCAATCCGCCGGGCCCTGCTCAGCGTGTCTGACAAAACCGGTATCGTTGAATTCGCCGAAGCGCTTTCCCAGCGCGGCGTTGAACTGCTCTCCACCGGCGGCACCGCTCGTCTGCTGGCAGACGCCGGTCTGCCCGTTACCGAAGTTTCCGACTACACCGGCTTCCCGGAGATGATGGACGGACGAGTTAAGACCCTGCACCCGAAAGTCCACGGCGGCATTCTCGGCCGCCGCGGCCAGGACGACGCCGTCATGAATCAGCATGACATCCAGCCTATCGACATGGTGGTCGTCAATCTGTACCCGTTCGCCCAAACCGTGGCGCGCCCGGATTGCTCGCTGGAAGACGCGGTTGAAAATATCGATATCGGCGGCCCGACCATGGTGCGCTCCGCCGCCAAGAACCATAAAGACGTCGCCATCGTCGTGAAGAGCAGCGACTACGCCGCCATCATTACCGAGATGGACAACAACGACGGCTCGCTGCGCTATGCCACCCGCTTCGATCTCGCCATCAAAGCCTTCGAGCACACCGCCGCCTACGACAGCATGATCGCCAACTACTTCGGCGCGCTGGTGCCGGCGTACCACGGCGAGACCGAGCAACCGTCCGGCCGCTTCCCGCGTACCCTGAACCTCAACTACATCAAGAAGCAGGATATGCGCTACGGTGAGAACAGCCACCAGCAGGCCGCCTTCTATATAGAGGAAGAGGTGAAGGAAGCGTCCGTCGCAACCGCCGAGCAGCTGCAGGGCAAAGCGCTGTCCTATAACAACATCGCCGATACCGACGCCGCGCTGGAATGCGTGAAAGAGTTCGCCGAACCGGCCTGCGTGATCGTCAAGCACGCCAACCCTTGCGGCGTGGCGATCGGCGACGACATTCTGGCCGCCTACGAGCGCGCTTACCAAACCGACCCGACCTCCGCCTTCGGCGGCATCATCGCCTTTAACCGCGAGCTGGACGCCGCCACCGCGCAGGCGATCATCAGCCGCCAATTCGTGGAAGTGATCATCGCGCCAAACGTCACCCAGGAAGCGCGCTCCCTGCTGGCCGCCAAACAGAACGTGCGCGTGCTGGCCTGCGGCCAGTGGCAGCAACGCGTGGCGGGGCTGGACTTCAAGCGCGTCAACGGCGGCCTGCTGGTGCAGGATCGCGATCTGGGCATGGTAACCGCCGCCGATCTGCGCGTGGTATCCGAGCGCCAGCCGACCGAGCAGGAACTGCGTGATGCGCTGTTCTGCTGGAAAGTGGCCAAGTTCGTGAAATCCAACGCCATCGTTTATGCGCGTGACAACATGACCATCGGCATAGGCGCCGGCCAGATGAGCCGCGTTTACTCCGCCAAGATCGCCGGCATCAAAGCGGGCGACGAAGGGCTGGAAGTGAAAGGCTCCGCCATGGCCTCCGACGCCTTCTTCCCGTTCCGCGACGGCATCGATGCCGCCGCGGCGGTTGGCATCACCTGCGTGATCCAGCCTGGCGGCTCAATCCGCGACGACGAAGTGATCGCCGCCGCCAACGAACACGGCATCGCGATGATCTTCACCGACATGCGTCACTTCCGCCATTAATTCCTTTTGCCGCGTGCGCTCCGGCGCACGCCATTCGTGGAGCCCCTGATGAACATTTTGATTATCGGCAACGGCGGGCGCGAACACGCGCTGGCCTGGAAAGCCGCCCAGTCTCCGCTGGCGGACAAAGTCTACGTCGCGCCGGGTAATGCCGGCACCGCGCTGGAAGCCAATCTGGAAAACGTGGCGATCGCCGCCACCGACATCCCCGCCCTGGTCGCGTTCGCCCAGAGCCATGACATCGGTCTGACCATCGTTGGGCCGGAAGCGCCGCTGGTGATCGGCGTGGTCGACGCCTTCCAGGCCGCCGGTCTGAAAATCTTCGGCCCATCACAGGCCGCCGCGCAGCTCGAAGGCTCCAAAGCCTTCACCAAAGATTTCCTGGCGCGCCACCGCATCCCGACCGCCGAATATGAAAACTTCACCGAGGTGGAGCCGGCGCTGGCCTATGTGCGCCGCAAAGGCTCGCCGATCGTCATCAAGGCTGATGGCCTGGCGGCCGGTAAAGGCGTGATCGTCGCGATGACGCTGCAGGAAGCGGAAGAAGCCGTGCGTGACATGCTAGCCGGCAACGCCTTCGGCGACGCCGGTCATCGCATCGTAGTGGAAGAGTTCCTCGACGGCGAAGAAGCCAGCTTCATCGTGATGGTCGATGGCGAAAACGTGGTGCCGATGGCCACCAGCCAGGACCACAAGCGCGTCGGCGACGGCGATACCGGCCCGAACACCGGCGGCATGGGGGCCTACTCTCCGGCGCCGGTCGTGACCGACGAAATCCACCAGCGCGCCATGGACCAGGTGATCTGGCCGACGGTGCGCGGCATGGCGGCGGAAGGCAATACCTACGTCGGCTTCCTGTACGCCGGCCTGATGATCTCCGCCGACGGCCAGCCGAAGGTGATCGAATTCAACTGCCGTTTTGGCGATCCGGAAACTCAGCCGATCATGCTGCGCCTGCGCTCCGATCTGGTGGAGCTGTGCCTGGCGGGTGCCGAAGGCCGTCTGAATGAGAAAAGCTCTGACTGGGACGAACGCCCTGCGCTCGGCGTGGTGCTGGCAGCCGGCGGTTATCCGGGCGACTATCGCAACGGTGAGGTTATCCAGGGGCTACCGCAGCAGGAAAACGCCGACGGTAAGGTCTTCCACGCCGGTACGCGCCTGCAGGGCGATGACGTCGTCACCAGCGGCGGCCGCGTGCTGTGCGTGACGGCGCTGGGCGACACCGTGGCGCAGGCGCAGCAACGCGCTTATCAGCTGGCGGAAGGCATCCAGTGGCCGGGCAGCTTCTGTCGCAAAGATATCGGTTATCGCGCGATTGCGCGCGGCAAATAATTTGACCTTTCATGGTCATGACAAGAGGCTCCGCAGCGCGGGGCCTTTTTTATAGTTGGTCTTCTTTCGGTTCCCAGCTGCAGAAATCGTCGTTCGCCACCAGCAGCAGTTCGCTGCCTTCAGGCGCTTCCAGCCAGGCGACGCTCACCGGCCGGCTGCTGCTGCGGGCACGCTTCTCGATCCAGACGATGGAGGCGGCATCCAGTCCCGGTTTCATGCTTTGGCCGTCGCAGGTTTGCACCTCGCCCTGCATCCAACGCCCCTGCAGCAATTTCACCTTGCCGGCGCGCAGCGCATTGCTCACTTCGAGGATCCGTCGCGCCTGATATTGATACAGGGCAATTTCATCGCGGGTCAGCGGTTCGCGGCGTGTCGCCAGTTGGCGCTGCATAAAGCTCACCGTGCCGTCGTCGGCAAAGCGCAGCTGAATGGAATCTCGATCGCCGTCGGCGTCGTTACGTTTGATTTGGCGCAGCACGTCGCCCTGATAGGTGTACAGCGTGGTAATGGTGCCCGGGCCGCGGTAAGGGCTGTAGACGCTGACCAACACTTGCGGACGATGTTGCTCATCGTCTTTACGCCACAGACGTATCACGCCCTGATCGGCCACGAAGCCGCTGGCGGTAAAACTGGGGATATCGGAATGGAAACTGCAGGCGCTCAGGCCGACGGCGATGCCAACGGCCATGAGCGCCCGACGAGTAAACAAAAGGGGCGCCATCGCCCCCCTGTTTAATCTTTTCACCGAGGCGCGGTCTTATTTAACGGCGTCTTTCAGTGCTTTGCCAGAAACGAACGCAGGCACGTTGGCTGCTGCGATTTTGATTTCTTTGCCAGTCTGTGGGTTGCGGCCAGTGCGCTCGCTACGATGGTTTACTTTGAAAGTACCGAAGCCAACCAATTGTACTGCATCACCTTCTTTCAGAGACTCAGTAATTGCAGCCAGGGTGGATTCCAGAGCCAGTTTAGCTTGTGCTTTGGAAAGGTCAGCCTTGTCCGCGATTACATCAATCAGTTGAGTCTTGTTCATAAGTTATCCTTACAGTGTGTTTATCGTTTGCAAAGCATCGAGTGCGACGGATATGCCGATTGACAGCACTCTCCTGCATACACGCACCGATAGCCACTTTTTTTACGCCCCCCAAATGTAGACCAGACAGGGTGCGGATGTGAAGCCTTAAGGCATGACAAATCAGGCGTTAAATCACGTTTTGTTGCCTTATTGCGCTAAATTTATCCCGATGTTGCTGACCCCCGCCTCCCGCAGGTCGGATCGCAGCCCCTTGATCAGGTCTATGTCGCGCTCTTCACAGGCGTCCAACAGGCGGAAAATTTCCCATTGAATGTCCCATTCTTCCTCTACCGCAGGCAAACTTTCCAACTCTTCGTCGGTCATTTCCTTACCGGCTTGGGTCATTTCCAACATCGCCACGGTGCGAATCGATGTTTCGCTGATGGCGATGGCGTGCTCCAGCGTCTCCCCGCCGAGCCGCGAATGGATCAGTTCCCCTAATGCGATACAGGCATCAATTGCCGGGTAAACGCCGTAAAGATCGTAATCTTCCGCCGACGGAATCGCCTCTTCCAACTTCTCGAGCTGGCTGTCGAAGTTGACCTTGGCGTCCTTCACCACCAGCGTTTCCCACACCAAATCCAGAATACGGCGATAAACCGCCGGATCGCCGAACTCGGTCTGTTTGCAGAACATCTGGTAATTCGGGTACATACGCTCGCACAAACTGGCCATAAAGGTCAAATGTTGCCAGCCCTCGAGCCGTTCCAGACGTAAATGAATCGGGTTACGTAGCATGCTTTACTCTCTTACGCGTTATCTGCGGCGCAGTGTACCCGAAATCGCTCATGGCGACACCTCCGGATGCTGCTGCAACCACCGCTGAAACGCCGGACGGCGCGAAGCGATGGCGTCGGCCCAACGGGTCGGCTCCGGCAAACGGTAGCCCGCCATGCAGCGCTGCACCCACGCCAGCGCGCTGTCGGCGCCCACGCGGTGACCGGTAGAGATGAACAGCGGGTTGCAACGCGCCTTGCTGCGCCATACCCAACCCAGCTGTTCTCCCTTATCTTCCAACGGCGCCAGCGCGCCGACGGCGGCGTCCAGCGGCGCGAATTTGCCGCACAGGCGCTTCTTGGCCACGCCGATGGTCGGCACATCGACCAGCAGGCCGAAATGGCTGGCGACGCCAAGGCGCCGCGGATGTGAAACGCCGTGGCCATCAACGAAGATCAGCCCCGGTTTTTGCCGCAGCTGCGCCCAGGCGGCCAGCAGCGCCGGGTATTCGCGAAACGACAGGAAACCCGGGATATAAGGCATGACGGTAGCGATGCGCGCCACCTGATACTCCACCAGCTCCAGCGACGGATAGCGCAGGATGGCGATGGCGGCGCGCGTCACCGCGCCCTCTTGCTCGAAGCCCACATCGGCGCCGGCGATGAACGCCGGCGGTTCGGCCGGCAGATCGTCGTAGCGAATGACTTCAGCGGCGCGCCGCAGCTGTTCGGCGCGCAGAGCCGCCATATCGGTCACATCGGATCCTTAACGGTGGTATTTCGCCGACTGCGCGTGTACCGCCTCGACGAAGGCCCCGGCGTGCTCCGGTGGCACATCCTGATGGATGCCGTGGCCCAGGTTGAACACATGACCGTTGCCGTGGCCGAAACCGGCCAGAATGGTCTCCACTTCGTCCGCGATGCGCGCCGGAGAAGCATAAAGCATCGACGGATCCATATTGCCCTGCAGCGCCACTTTGTCGCCCACGCGCCGACGCGCGTCGGCGATATCGGTGCTCCAGTCCAGCCCCAGCGCATCGCAGCCGGTGGCGGCCATCGCCTCCAACCACTGCCCACCGCCTTTGGTAAACAGCGTCACCGGCACGCGGCGGCCGTCATTTTCACGCAGCAGGCCATCGACGATCTTGTGCATGTAGTGCAACGAGAACTCGCGGTAATCGCGCCCGGTCAGCACGCCGCCCCAGGTGTCGAACACCATCACCGACTGCGCGCCGGCCTTGATCTGGGCATTGAGATACAGGATCACGCTGTCCGCCAGCTTGTCCAGCAACAGGTGCAGCGTGGCCGGTTCGGCATACATCATCTTCTTCAGCTTGGTGAAGGCCTTGCTGCTGCCGCCCTCAACCATATAGGTAGCCAGCGTCCACGGGCTGCCGGAGAAGCCGATCAGCGGCACTTCGCCCTTCAGCTCGCGGCGAATGGTGCGCACCGCGTTCATCACATAGCCCAGCTCCACTTCCGGATCGAACACCGGCAGTTTGTCGACGTCGGCGCGGCAGGTGACGGGGGAGCTGAAACGCGGGCCTTCGCCGGCTTCAAAGTACAGGCCGAGCCCCATGGCGTCGGGAATGGTGAGAATATCGGAGAACAGGATGGCGGCGTCCAGCGCATAGCGGCGCAGCGGCTGCAGCGTAACCTCACAGGCCAGCTCCGCGTTCTTGCACAGCGACATGAAATCACCGGCCTGGGCGCGAGTCGCCTTGTACTCCGGTAAATAACGACCGGCCTGGCGCATCATCCATACGGGGGTCACATCCACCGGCTGGCGCAACAGCGCGCGCAGGTAACGATCGTTCTTCAACTCAGTCATTTATGGGGCTCCCTTAATAATCTGCCGGCCATTGTACATTATTCTGCCCGGCACAGCGCCACGGTGTCCTCAATCAACCGGCGCGCCACGGTGCCGGGCGGCGGCAACAGCGGCAGTTGGTCGTAACGATACCAGCCGGCATTGAGCAGCTCCTTGGGATCGTGACGAATCTCACCCTGGTGGTAATCGGCCATAAAGGCCATCATCAGCGAGTGCGGAAACGGCCAGGGTTGTGACGTGACGTAGCGCAGGTTCTTGATTTCAATATTGCTCTCTTCCATCACTTCGCGCGCCACCGCTTGCTCCAGCGTTTCGCCCACTTCGACGAAGCCGGCCAGCACCGTGTGAATGCCGCCGCGATGGCGCACGTGCTGCGCCAGCAGGATCTGATCCTCGCGCCGAATGGCGACGATCACGCAGGGCGCGATCTGCGGGTAGTAGCGTTCTTTGCAATGGCCGCACAGGCAGGCGCTTTCGGTGCGGCTGAGGTGCATCTCATGGCCGCAGTAGCCGCAATAGCGATGGGAGCGGTAGAAGTCCGCCAGCTGCACGCCGCGCCCGGCCAGCTGGAACAGACCGCGATCCTGATCCAACAGCTGACGCACCGACCCCATCTCCCGCGGCATCGCCTGGCGCACCAGCCAGACCGGCGCGCCCTCCCACTCACCGATGACGCGCGCCATATGGCCCTGCAGCCCGAGGGCGGCGGCAGTCCCCGACGGCAATTCACCGTTCGGTAACCAAAGTTTGCTTTCATGGCTGACGATCCACCAGCCGTTTTCATTGCCCGTTAATGCAAGTTCCATATCGTTGTTGCACAACCTCAGCTTCACTGGCACTCTACAAATCGGCTTTGTTACATTTTAATAACTTACCGGTTACTTTTGTTACTTACACGGAGTCAAACATGCTCAACCGTTTGGAAAGGCTGACTCAGCGCGTTGGCGGTAGTAATGAATTAGTTGATCAATGGCTTCAGGCCCGCAAGCAGTTGCTGGTCGCCTACTGCACGCTGGTAGGCCTCAAACCGAATAAAGAAAAGCATACGCCGCTGAATGAAAAAGCGCTGGAGAACTTTTGCCACAACCTGGTGGATTACCTCTCCGCAGGGCATTTTCATATCTATGACAGAATTATCAAACAAGTGGAAGGCGCAGCCAGTCCGAAAATGTCGCTGGCGGTGAACATCTACCCCAAGCTGTGGGCCAATACCGAACAGATCATGGCGTTCCACGATCGCTATACCGAAGTGGATATCGATCAGGAAGTTTGTCTGGAATTCCACCAGGCCTTGTCGGATATCGGCGAAACGCTGGCGGCGCGCTTTGCGCTGGAAGATAAGCTGATCCAACTGGAAGCGGAAGCCGCGCAGCAACCGCTGCCGGACCAGACACTGGATCCGGCGCGTTAAAATTTTATAGTTTTTTTTCTTATCCCTCCTATACTGGGGGGCATCTTGTCGGAGTGCCTAGCGCCTGATTTGTTCATCGAATCAGCCAGGCTGAGACCGTTAATTCGGGATCCGCGGAACCTGATCGGGTTAATACCCGCGAAGGGAACAAGAGTAATCTATCGCCACAGGCACGGCCTTCCCCTTGCGGGCGCCCTGCCTTATCGGCCACCATCATTACTCCCTCCGAGCTCCAGACAAGCAACTTTCCCAACCCAACACACTGGTAGGAACTTGCTATGTCTAACGTTAATCCACCGCGCGCCCGTAAAGCGCAACGCGAAGCCGCCCAGCAGTTTATCGACACGCTGCAAGGCACGGCTTTCCCAAACTCACGCCGCATCTACCTGCAGGGCTCGCGCCGCGATATCCAGGTGCCGATGCGCGAAATTCAGCTCAGTCCGACCCTGGTCGGCGGCAGCAAAGATAGCCCGCAGTATGAACCCAACGAGGCGATCCCGGTATATGACACCGCCGGCCCCTACGGCGATCCGCAGGCCAAGCTCGATGTGCACGCCGGCCTGGCCAAACTGCGTGCCGGCTGGATCGACGCGCGCGGCGATACTGCGACCCTGAGCGGCGCCAGCTCCGGCTTCACCCAGCAGCGGCTGGCGGACGAGGGGCTGGATCACCTGCGCTTCGAGCATCTGCCGCTGCCGCGCAAAGCGCTGCCGGGCAAGCGTGTGACCCAGCTGCACTATGCCCGCGCCGGCATCGTCACCCCAGAGATGGAGTTTATCGCCATCCGTGAAAACATGGGGCGCGAGCGCATTCGCGGCGAGGTGCTGCGCCACCAGCATCCGGGCCAAAGCTGGGGCGCCAACCTGCCGGACAACATCACGCCGGAGTTCGTGCGCCAGGAAGTGGCCGCCGGCCGCGCCATTATTCCCGCCAACATCAACCATCCGGAGGCGGAGCCGATGATCATCGGCCGCAATTTCCTGGTGAAGGTGAACGCCAATATCGGCAACTCGGCGGTCACCTCGTCGATCGAAGAAGAGGTGGAGAAGCTGGTGTGGTCCACCCGCTGGGGCGCGGACACCGTGATGGATCTCTCCACCGGCCGCTATATTCACGAAACCCGCGAGTGGATCCTGCGCAACAGCCCGGTGCCCATCGGCACCGTGCCGATCTACCAGGCGCTGGAGAAGGTCAACGGCGTGGCAGAAAACCTCACCTGGGAGATGTTCCGCGATACGCTGCTGGAACAGGCTGAACAAGGGGTCGATTACTTCACCATCCACGCCGGCGTGCTGCTGCGCTACGTGCCGATGACCGCCAAACGCCTGACCGGCATCGTGTCGCGCGGCGGCTCGATCATGGCCAAATGGTGTCTGTCGCACCATCAGGAAAACTTCCTCTATCAGCATTTCCGCGAAATCTGCGAGATCTGCGCCGCCTACGACGTTTCGCTGTCGCTCGGCGACGGCCTGCGCCCCGGCTCGATTCAGGACGCCAACGACGAGGCCCAGTTTGCAGAGCTGCATACGCTGGGCGAGCTGACCAAAATCGCCTGGGAATACGACGTGCAGGTGATGATCGAAGGCCCGGGCCACGTGCCGATGCAGATGATCCGCCGCAACATGACCGAAGAGCTGGAACACTGCCACGAAGCGCCGTTCTACACCCTCGGCCCGCTGACCACCGATATCGCCCCGGGCTATGACCATTTCACTTCCGGCATCGGCGCGNCATGCTGTGTTACGTCACGCCGAAAGAGCACCTCGGCCTGCCGAACAAAGAAGACGTCAAACAGGGCCTGATCACCTACAAGATCGCCGCTCACGCCGCCGATCTGGCCAAAGGCCATCCGGGCGCGCAGATCCGCGATAACGCCATGTCCAAGGCGCGTTTCGAATTCCGCTGGGAAGATCAGTTCAATCTGGCGCTCGATCCGGCCACCGCGCGCGCCTATCACGACGAAACCCTGCCGCAGGAATCCGGCAAGGTCGCCCACTTCTGCTCGATGTGCGGGCCGAAATTCTGCTCGATGAAGATTTCGCAGGAGGTGCGCGACTACGCCGCCGCCCAGGAGGTCGCCAAGCCGATCGAAGTGCAACTGACCGGCATGGAGAAAATGTCCGCCGAGTTCCGCGCCCGCGGCAGCGAGCTGTATCACAGCGCCGGCACGCTGCAAGAGGAGACAAGCAATGACTGATATCACGACCCCCTTCCCGGCGACGCCCTACAAACTGGGGCTCTACCCGGTCGTCGACAGCGTGGAATGGATCGCTCGCCTGCTTGAGGCCGGCGTCACCACCATCCAGCTGCGCATCAAGGATTTGCCTGACGAGCAGGTCGAAGAGGATATCGCCGCCGCCATCGCGCTGGGCCAGCGTTATCAGGCGCGGCTGTTCATCAACGACTACTGGCGGCTGGCGATCAAGCACGGCGCCTACGGCGTGCATCTGGGCCAGGAAGATCTTGATACCACCGATCTGGCTGCCATTCACCGCGCCGGGTTGCGGCTCGGCGTGTCCACCCATGACGACGCCGAACTGGCGCGCGCGCTGGCGGTGAAACCGTCCTACATCGCGCTGGGGCACATCTTCCCCACCCAAACCAAAGACATGCCTTCGGCGCCGCAGGGGCTGACGGAGTTGAAACGCCACATCGCCGGCCTGGCGGATTATCCGACGGTGGCGATCGGCGGGATCAGTATCGATCGCGTACCGGCGGTGCTGGCGTGCGGCGTCGGCAGCGTCGCGGTGGTCAGCGCCATCACCCAGGCGCCGGACTGGCGCGCGGCGACGGCCGAGCTGCTGCGGCTGATCGAAGGCGAGGATCCGAACGATGCTTAACGATCAGGAATTCCTGCGCTACAGCCGCCAACTGCTGCTGGAGGACGTCGGCCCGGAAGGCCAGGAGAAACTCAAGCGCGCCACGGTGCTGATCGTCGGTTTGGGCGGGCTCGGCTCCCCGGCTTCGTTGTACCTGGCCGCCGCCGGCGTCGGCACGCTGCTGTTGGCCGACGACGACCAGCTGCACGTCACCAACCTGCAGCGGCAAATCCTCTACCGCAGCGCCGATACCGCCACCGGTAAGGCGGCGCTGGCGCAACGCCATCTGCAGGCGCTGAACCCATTGGTGGAATCCATCCCGTTGGCGCAGCGGCTGCAAGGGCAAGCGCTGCGCGACGCGGTCACCCGCGCCGATTTGGTGCTGGACTGCTGCGACAATATGGCGACCCGCCATGAGGTCAACGCCGCCTGCATCGCCGCCGCCAAGCCGCTGATCAGCGGCAGCGCGGTCGGCTTCAGCGGCCAGCTGCTGGTGCTCGAGCCGCCCTATGCGCACGGCTGTTACGCCTGCCTGTACCCGGAGCAGGAAGAGCCGCAGCGCAACTGCCGCACCGCCGGGGTACTCGGCCCGGTGGTCGGCGTGATCGGCACTCTGCAAGCGCTGGAGGCCATCAAGATGCTGGCCGGCATGCCTTCCTCCCTCAGCGGGAAACTGCGGCTGTTCGACGGCAAGCGGCAGAGTTGGAGCACGCTGCAACTGAGCCAGGCCCGCGCCTGCCCGGTATGCGGAGGCGCGGCATGAAGATCCGTCTTAACGATCAGCCGCTGGAGCTGGCGCAGCCGCTCAGCGTCGCCGCCCTGCTGACCCAGCTGGAACGCCACCAGCCGGGCACCGCGCTGGCGATAAACCAAACCATCATCCCGCGCGCCGACTGGGCCGACCACCAGGTGCAGGACGGTGACGATATTTTACTGTTTCAAGCGATCGCCGGAGGCTGACATGCTGAAAATCGCCGATACCACTTTTACCTCGCGCCTGTTCACCGGCACCGGCAAGTTCGCCACCCCGGCATTGATGCTGGAGGCGCTGGCGGCCTCCGGTTCACAGCTGGTGACCATGGCCATGAAGCGCGTCGATCTGCGCGGCGGCAACGACGCCATTTTGGCGCCGCTGCAGCAGTTGGGCGTCAGGCTGTTGCCCAACACCTCCGGCGCCAAAACCGCCGCCGAAGCGGTGTTCGCCGCCCGGCTGGCGCGTGAAGCGCTCGGCACCCGCTGGGTAAAGCTGGAGATCCATCCCGATGTGAAATACCTGCTGCCTGATCCGATAGAAACGCTGAAGGCGGCGGAAACGCTGGTGAAAGACGGTTTTGTCGTGCTGCCCTATTGCGGCGCCGATCCGGTGCTGTGTAAACGGCTGGAAGAAGCGGGCTGCGCGGCGGTGATGCCGCTCGGCGCCCCTATCGGCTCCAACCGCGGTCTGCGCACCCGCGACTTCCTCGAGATCATCATCGAACAGGCCAAAGTGCCGGTGGTGGTCGACGCCGGCATCGGCGCGCCGAGCCACGCGCTGGAAGCGATGGAGCTGGGCGCCGACGCGGTGTTGGTGAATACCGCCATCGCCGTGGCGCGCGAACCGGTGCAAATGGCGCGGGCGTTTCGTCAGGCGCTGGAGGCCGGCGAACTGGCGCGCAACGCCGGACTGGGCGCCAGCCAGCGCGGGGCGGTCGCCTCCAGCCCGCTGACCGCCTTCCTCAGCCTGCCAGAGGAGGCGCAGTGATGGGCGACGATTTCAGTAGCCGCTGGCAACAGCTGGATTGGGACGATATTACGCTGCGCATCAACGGCAAAACCGCGCGCGACGTGGAACGCGCGTTGAACGCCGACAAGCTGACGCGCGACGACTTTATGGCGCTGATCTCCCCCGCCGCCGCGCCGTATCTGGAACCGCTGGCGCAGCGCGCGCAGCAGCTGACCCGTCAGCGGTTCGGCAACGTCGTTAGCTTCTATGTGCCGCTGTACCTCTCTAACCTGTGCGCCAACGACTGCACCTACTGCGGCTTTTCGATGAGCAACCGCATCAAGCGCAAAACGCTGGATGCGGCGGAGATCGCACGCGAGTGCGAAGCCATCAAGGCGCTGGGGTTCGAACACCTGTTGCTGGTCACCGGCGAGCATCAGACCAAGGTCGGCATGAACTATTTCCGCCGGCACATTCCGGCGATCCGCAGCCACTTCAGCTCGCTGATGATGGAAGTGCAGCCGCTGGCGCAGGACGAGTACGCCGAGCTGAAAACGCTGGGCCTGGACGGCGTGCTGGTGTACCAGGAAACCTACCATCCGGCCACCTATCTGCAGCATCACCTGCGCGGCCAGAAGCAGGATTTCCATTGGCGCCTGGCCACACCGGATCGCCTGGGGCGCGCCGGGATCGACAAGATCGGCCTCGGCGCGTTGATCGGCCTCTCCAACAGCTGGCGCACCGACTGTTACCTGCTGGCGGAACATCTGTTCTACCTGCAGCAAACTTACTGGCAGAGCCGCTACTCGATCTCGTTCCCGCGTCTGCGCCCCTGCGCCGGCGGCATTGAACCGGCGTCGATCATGAGCGAGCCTCAACTGGTGCAGCTGATCTGCGCCTTCCGGCTGTTCGCGCCGGACGTTGAGCTGTCACTGTCTACGCGTGAGTCGCCGTACTTCCGCGATCATATGATCCCGGTGGCGATCAACAGCGTCAGCGCCGGCTCCAAGACGCAGCCCGGCGGCTATGCCGATGACGTGCCGCCGGAGCTGGAACAGTTCGAACCGCACGACGGCCGCACGCCGCAGCAGGTCGCCGAGGCCATCAGCAACGCCGGGCTGCAGCCGGTGTGGAAAGACTGGGACGGTTATCTGGGACGCGGTGCGCAATAAGCGGCAACGTTTGCCGCCGCGTGAAGAAAACGCTGGAGCGGCCGCGCAATGCTGAACGCCGATGCTGGCGTCGACAAGCCCCCCGCTTATAGTGACCTTGCCGACCGCCAAATCCGGAGTCGGCCGGGGCCGTCTCCCTCTCGATAGCCCCGCCTTATCCCATCCCGGATCGCGCAGAGACTCTCTGCGCGACTCCGGTTCCTCCTTGGATTTGCGCCGGCGGGGCATGCGGACAGGCCGTTTTGGCGACTCGGCTGACAGGAGCAACTGCGTTCTGCAATAACTCAGAGTGAGATTCAAAGGGCGACGGTTACAACAGAAAGTGGAGAGCGTGGAAAAAGAAGGCACTGCAAAGAAGATGCGCGACAAGAGAAGCTTGAAGGATAATCCCCGGCGCTGCCAATGGCCCTGGTGCTGGCCGCGGATCTTTTTGCCGCCTGCTCCCTGCTTACGGACAAGAGCAGGCGGTTTATTTTGTGAGACTGGCACCCCCCCAGGACGCGAATCACACAGTATGTGCGCTAATTAACCACATAAACGGCGAAATGTGAATGTCTTTTGAGTGTTTTTTTATTCAGTATCGAGTGTGTTTTGAGTTTGCCAAGGAAAATCAAACTGATATCACCGCAATACCCGAGGCTTCATCTATAATCCAGCACGGGTCCTCAAACAGGTTTTTCAACGCTCGCGGTTAACATCAAAAAAGCCAAGGTTGTCATGAAGAAAACGCCAAATTACATCGATGCAATCAGCGCGTTGCTCACTCTGAAAGGAGTTGGCGACAGAAAACATGCCTCCACGATGGCCAACATACTGAACCTTCAGTACAACAGCGCCAAACAGAAGCTGGATGGCAAAAGGGGCATCACCCTCGATGAAGTCAAAAAGGTTTTCCAGTATTTCAACGAGCCGTTTGCCGGCCAACGGACACATAACGGCGTGTTTATCATGAACAGCATTCACAAGCGCTGCAACATTGAGGTCGACGAGCGCCCGGTCACGCAAGCGGACAACGGCGAAACTTACGCCTACAAAAAGGACGATCTTTTCATCATCAACACCAACCGGGAACATGCCGCCGATGCCCCGCTGTACAAAGTCAACAAGATAGACTTTCTGCCGGCCCCGCGTATCGCGATCCTGGACAATGACAGTGATATTCTCGAACTGTTGAAGAAGATCGCCAGCCGCTACGGCATCGAAACGGAGACCTTTCAGACGGCGGACGCCATGCTGGCCGCGCTGGAGCAGCAGTCCTTTGAGGCGTTTATTTTGGACTGGCTGTTGGACTTCGGCGAGACTTCCGAACGCGTCGTGAAGAAAATTAAAGACGCCCTCGATCCGCACGCCCGCATCATCATTCTGACCGGCCAGCTGAATCACTACGAGAAAAACATCGGCGATATGATCCTGCACTATGACGTGCACCTGGTGGAAAAACCGACCAAGCCGCTGATTATCTCCTCGCTGTTGCTGTCGAACCTATTCTTTAATTAGTTTGATCGGGATGCGGATCAAAAACGATGAGCCAACCCCTTCGACGGATTTGACCTTGATGGCGCCTTTCATCGTCGTGACGTAATTTTTGATAATGGTCAGCCCCAGCCCCAACCCCTGCCGCGTTTCCCTTTCCAGCCCCTGATTGAACGCCTTATATAACCGATCCAGATTATCGACGTTAAACCCGATGCCGGTGTCTTTTACCCGCAAATACAGATTGCCGTGACACACCTTCACATTGAGGAGGATCGCGCCGTGGTGGGTAAATTTGTCCGCGTTGCTGAGCAGGTTGGCCAATATTCGGTAGAGCTTGTATTTATCAGAACCAATCAGGCCGGCATAAGACGAACGGTGGATCACGAGCCGATTGCCTCGCCCGGCGCCGATGCCGGTTACGGCATCCTCCACCACCTCATTCAGCCGGAAGGTGGAAATATTGATTTTAACTTCTCCCATCTCAAGCCGAGAATAATCCATCACCTCGCGCGTTTGTTCGGCGATCTTGTTGCCGTGATAGGAGATCAGGCGGGCTTCTTTTTTCAACTCTTCCTGCGCTAGCTCGTGTTCCATGATATCCGCGGCAATGACGATGGCCTGGGTCGAGCCGGCGATTTCGTGGTAGATGGAAGAGATAAAGATGTTCTTGTTCTTGATGATCTCTTTCAACGAGAAGGCATTTCTCAGCACCAGGAACATCATCAGGAACACCAAAATCAGCGAAAAGAGGGCGAACATCTCGGCTTTACTCGAGTTGTCCTGGATGATGCCTTTCACTTCGGTAAAGTTTTTAATCTGTATCCGATAAATAATTTCCTGGATATCGACCAGCGTGCCCTCGATATCATCCATATAAGAGAGAATGTCCGCCTTGTTTTTCTGCCCCACCAGCAAGCCGGCAGAAAGATCGTCCAACGTGCGATACTGCCGCTTCAGCAGCGCAACATTTTTGATGAACTCGTCGTCGTAATAAAAAGAGTCGCTGAAGGTCGAACGGCTCTCCAGGATCTGAATCTTCGAGTAGAAGATTTTCTTTTTGATCTGGAAGGCGTCGTAATCGTTGTTTTCACTGAGCAACAGCGCGGTTTTGGTCCTTTCAAACGCCAGAAACAGGATCTCGGCCACCGAGTAGTTGTCCAGGTTGGGCTCGATCTGCTTATAGCGCTCTTTTACGCCGCCGAAGTTAATGGCAATCAACAAAATCAATAAGGAGAAGATGGCAACCAACGCGATAAGAGTACCGATCAGTTTTTTGCTCATCTTATTTCAGCTCCAACCTTTTAACTTGCCAGACGGTTTTCGCATTCACATCCAGGTTATTCAGCTCAGCATAGCCATCGCGCGGATAAATAATGGCGAACGGCCCCAGCTCACCAACGTCGATCGGCTTGCCGCCGCGCTGGTAGGCGACGATCACACGGTATTTAATCATCTCGTCAATCGGCATCGAATAAGAGTAATCATCCCAGGCGAAAGCGCGCACCGACTGGCCTTTCAGGTGATAGGCTTTCACTAACTCCGCAAACTCAACGCCGGTGAACATATCTTCCGGGGTGAAATTGGTCGAGGTTTTAATCGTGTGCTGCGGCATCGCCTCCAGCATCTGCCGGGTTATCTTGATCTTCTCGCCATCGAGCGGTTTCAGGTAAAAATAGTCAACGGCCGCATACAGCGGCGTGCTGAACAGCGAAAGCAGCAGTAACGTCATCAATCCTTTGATTGTCATTATTCACCCTCTTTACGTTTTACCAGTTCGGCCTGGCCGAACTCATCCTGCCCGACCACGGCCCAGCCGTGATGTTGATAAAAGCCTTCGGCTTTGGAGCCGGGATCGGTGGTTAAGTGGATCGCTTCGGCGCCGCGCTCAAACATCCAGGCGGTGACCCGCGCCAACAAGGCGGAGCCGATCCCCTTCGACTGGTATTCCGGCTTCACGAACAGGCCGCCGATCAGCGGCTCAGGGATGAATAACCCGAAGCCAACGCCGGCATAGTCGTCGCCATGCTTGCAGATCCAGCCGCCGCCCTGGTTGATGTCCTCCAGCGCCTGCCTGCGCTGCAGATACTGGATCTGATGCGGGTGCAGCAGGTTTTCTTCAACGGAAAAGCGGATCTCATACAGGTAAGGCAGGTGTCGCGCCGTCAATTTTTCGAAGGTAATGAGGCTGTCCATGTTCGCACTGTCCTTGGTTGTCTGGTAAAAAACGCCGGTCAATTTCTGCTGTAACCATAGTAGCAAAGTTTGCTCGGCCCCGGCATGAGGCGAAAAAAAACCGCCCCCGAGGGAGCGGTTTATCTGGCGATGGGCCCGGCATGCCGGGCCCGCGGCGCGGATGACGATTACTCGTCGTCGCTGCCGCCCAGGCCTGCATTGAGCAGCTCGGCCAGGTTAGCCGTCGCTTCTTCCGCGCTGACTTGCGGAACAACCGGCGCTTCACCCTGAGCACGGCGACGCATGCGATCCTGATGATAAGCGTAACCGGTACCGGCTGGGATCAGACGGCCCACGATGACGTTCTCTTTCAGGCCACGCAGTTCATCACGCTTGCCGGCTACGGCAGCTTCGGTCAGAACGCGCGTCGTTTCCTGGAACGATGCGGCGGAGATGAAGGACTCGGTCGCCAAGGAAGCCTTGGTGATACCCAGCAGATCGCGCGAGAAGGTTGCCGCGATTTTACCTTCAGCTTCCAGCTGACGGTTGGCAATCTTGACGCGAGACACTTCAGCCTGCTCGCCTTCCAGGAACTCGGAGCCACCAGCGCTAACGATGGTGCCTTTACGCAGCATCTGACGAACGATAACTTCGATGTGCTTATCGTTAATCTTAACGCCTTGCAGACGGTAAACTTCCTGCACTTCGTTGGTGATGTAGCGGGTAACCGCATGCACGCCACGCAGACGCAGAATGTCGTGCGGAGACTCTGGGCCGTCGGAAACGACGTCACCACGTTCCACCACTTCGCCTTCGAACACGTTGAGCTGACGCCATTTCGGAATCATCTCTTCGTAAGCGTCGCTGCCGTCCAGCGGAGAGATCACCAGGCGACGTTTGCCTTTGGTCTCTTTACCGAACGAGATAATCCCGCTGATTTCAGCCAGGATTGCCGGCTCTTTCGGACGACGCGCTTCGAACAGGTCGGCAACGCGCGGCAGACCACCGGTAATATCCTTGGTACCGCCGGATTCCTGAGGAATACGCGCCAGGGTATCACCCGCACCGATCTGAATGCCATCTTCCAGCTGAACGATCGCTTTGCCCGGCAGGAAGTATTGAGCAGGCATATCAGTACCTGGGATCAATACGTCTTCGCCCTGAGCGTCAACGATTTTCAGTGCCGGACGCAGGTCTTTACCGCTACCGGTACGCTCTGCGCTGTCCAGAACAACCAGAGAAGACAAACCGGTCAGTTCGTCGGTCTGACGAGTAATCGTCTGGCCGTCAACCATGTCCGCGAAGCGAATGAAGCCGCTGACTTCACTGATGACCGGCATGGTGTGCGGATCCCAGTTAGCGACGGTTTCGCCGCCATTAACTTCTTCACCGTCGCCTTTGCCCATCACGGCGCCGTAAGGCACCTTGTAGCTTTCTTTGGTACGGCCGAATTCGTCGATCAGTTTCAGTTCGGTGTTACGCGAGGTGATCACCAGCTTGCCTGCGGCGTTCATAACGAACTTCGCGTTGCTCAGCTTGATGCTACCCTTGTTTTTCACCTGAATGCTGGATTCAGCAGCCGCACGAGATGCCGCACCACCGATGTGGAACGTACGCATCGTCAGCTGTGTACCCGGCTCACCGATGGACTGTGCCGCGATAACGCCGATGGCTTCGCCTTTGTTGATGATGTGGCCACGTGCCAGGTCGCGACCATAGCAGTTTGCACACACACCAAAGTCGGTTTCACAGCTCACCACGGAACGGACTTTAACGCTGTCGACAGAGTTCTCTTCCAACAGGTCACACGCCTTCTCGTTCAGCAGGGTGTTGCGTGGCACCAGAATGTCCGCCGTACCCGGCTTGAGGACGTCTTCTGCCGTCACACGGCCCAGAACGCGTTCACGCAGCGGCTCTTTCACGTCGCCACCTTCGATAACCGGAGTCATCAGGATGCCGTCGTGGGTGCCACAGTCGTCTTCGGTCACCACCAGATCCTGCGCCACGTCAACCAGACGACGGGTCAGATAACCGGAGTTCGCGGTTTTCAGTGCGGTATCCGCCAGACCTTTACGAGCACCGTGGGTGGAGATGAAGTACTGGAGTACGTTCAGACCTTCACGGAAGTTCGCGGTGATTGGCGTTTCGATGATGGAGCCGTCCGGCTTCGCCATCAGACCACGCATACCGGCCAGCTGACGAATCTGAGCGGCGGAACCACGCGCACCGGAGTCGGCCATCATGAAGATGCTGTTGAAGGAAACTTGCTGTTCCACTTCGCCGTCACGGTTAACCACGTCTTCTACCGACAGGTTTTCCATCATCGCTTTAGCAACGCGTTCGTTCGCTGCAGCCCAGATATCGATCACTTTGTTGTAGCGTTCGCCGGCGGTAACCAGACCAGACTGGAACTGCTCCTGGATCTCGGCAACTTCGGTTTCCGCTTCTTCGATGATCTCCGCTTTCTTGGCCGGGATAACCATGTCGTCGATGCCTACGGAAGCGCCGGAACGGGCTGCGTAAGCAAAACCGGTGTACATGATCTGGTCAGCAAAGATAACGGTCGGCTTCAGGCCCAGGATGCGGTAACAGGTGTTCAGCATCTTGGAGATCGCTTTCTTGCCCAAAGGCTGGTTAACGATCGCGTACGGCAGACCTTTCGGTACGATCATCCACAGGATGGCGCGGCCGATGGTGGTGTCGATGATGCTGGTCTGAGAAGTCCACTCGCCTTCGGCGTTTTTGACGTCTTCGGTGATACGCACTTTAACGCGCGCATGCAGAGACGCCAGGCCGGCGCGGTAAACGCGCTCAGCTTCTTTGGAACCGTTCAGCACCATGCCTTCGCCCTTGGCGTTAACACAGTCGCGGGTCATGTAGTACAGACCCAGTACAACGTCCTGAGAAGGAACGATGATTGGCTCGCCGTTCGCTGGGGACAGGATGTTGTTGGTGGACATCATCAGCGCACGCGCTTCCAGCTGGGCTTCCAGCGTCAGCGGCACGTGAACGGCCATCTGGTCACCATCGAAGTCGGCGTTGTATGCCGCACAAACCAGCGGGTGCAGCTGGATCGCTTTACCTTCGATCAGAACCGGTTCAAACGCCTGGATACCCAAACGGTGCAGGGTTGGTGCACGGTTCAGCAGTACCGGGTGTTCGCGGATCACTTCGTCCAGGATATCCCAAACGACGGCTTCTTCACGCTCAACCATTTTCTTGGCGGCTTTGATGGTGGTGGCCAGGCCACGCAGCTCCAACTTGCCGTAGATGAACGGTTTGAACAGCTCCAGCGCCATCTTTTTAGGCAGACCGCACTGATGCAGACGCAGGTATGGACCTACGGTGATTACGGAACGGCCAGAGTAGTCAACGCGTTTACCAAGCAGGTTCTGACGGAAACGACCCTGCTTACCTTTGATCATGTCGGCCAAAGATTTCAGAGGACGTTTGTTGGAACCGGTGATCGCACGACCGCGACGGCCGTTATCCAGCAGGGCGTCTACCGCTTCTTGCAGCATACGCTTTTCGTTGCGCACGATGATGTCCGGCGCAGCCAGATCCAGCAGGCGTTTCAGACGGTTGTTACGGTTGATCACGCGGCGATACAGATCGTTCAGATCCGACGTCGCGAAACGGCCGCCATCCAGCGGAACCAGTGGACGCAGATCCGGCGGCAGTACCGGCAGCACGGTCAGGATCATCCACTCCGGCTTGTTGCCGGACTGTACGAACGCTTCCAGCAGCTTGATACGCTTGGTCAGCTTCTTGCGCTTGGTTTCGGAGTTGGTTTCGTTCAGCTCTTCACGCAGCTGCTCGCACTCGGCTTCCAGATCCATGTTTTTCAACAGGGCCTGAATAGCTTCCGCACCCATCTTGGCGTCGAATTCGTCACCGAACTCTTCCAGCGCGTCCAGATACTGCTCTTCGGTCAGGATCTGACGACGCTCGAGGTTGGTCATACCGCCTTCGACCACCACATAGGATTCGAAGTACAGTACGCGTTCGATGTCACGCAGCGGCATATCCAGCAGCAAACCGATGCGGGATGGCAGCGATTTCAGGAACCAGATGTGCGCAGTCGGGGAAGCCAGTTCGATGTGGCCCATGCGCTCACGACGCACTTTGGTCTGGGTCACTTCAACGCCGCACTTCTCACAGATCACGCCGCGGTGTTTCAAGCGCTTGTACTTACCGCACAGGCACTCGTAATCTTTTACCGGCCCGAAGATACGGGCGCAGAAAAGGCCGTCACGCTCTGGTTTGAACGTACGGTAGTTAATGGTTTCCGGCTTCTTAACTTCACCGAACGACCACGAACGGATCATGTCTGGCGAGGCCAGAGCAATCTTGATCGCATCAAACTCTTCGGTCTTAGTTTGCGCTTTCAGAAACTTCAATAAGTCTTTCACGGATTGGCTCCTGTCGGAGTTAAACCTGTTGGGCACCCACAACCGCAGTAGGTGCCCGTGTGACCTGAACAACCACCCTCAGGCTCCCTTAGGCGGGGAGCCTGAGCCGGAATGACGATTACTCGTCTTCCAGTTCGATGTTGATGCCGAGCGAGCGGATTTCTTTCAACAGTACGTTGAAGGACTCCGGCATGCCTGGCTCCATCCGGTGATCGCCATCCACGATGTTTTTGTACATCTTGGTACGGCCGTTAACGTCATCCGACTTAACGGTGAGCATTTCCTGCAGGGTATAAGCCGCGCCGTATGCTTCCAGTGCCCACACTTCCATCTCACCGAAGCGTTGACCACCGAACTGCGCTTTACCACCCAGAGGCTGCTGAGTAACCAAGCTGTAAGAACCGGTTGAACGGGCGTGCATTTTATCGTCAACCAAGTGGTTCAGTTTCAGCATGTACATATAGCCGACAGTAACCTGGCGCTCGAATTGCTCACCGGTACGGCCATCGAACAGCGTGATCTGACCGGAGGTCGGGATACCGCCCATTTCCAGCAGCTTCTTGATTTCAGTCTCTTTCGCACCGTCAAACACCGGCGTTGCGATCGGCATACCTTTTTTCAGGTTCTCTGCCAGACGCAGCACTTCGTCGTCGCTGAAGGTGTTCAGGTCAACTTTCTGGCAAACGTCGTCGCCCAGATCGTAGGCCTTCTGGATGAACTCACGCAGCTTGGCCACTTCCTGCTGCTGCTTCAGCATCTGGTTGATCTTCTCACCGATGCCTTTCGCAGCCATACCCAGGTGGGTTTCCAGGATCTGACCGATGTTCATACGTGATGGTACGCCCAGCGGGTTCAGTACGATGTCTACCGGCGTGCCGTTTTCATCGTAAGGCATATCTTCGATCGGGTTGATCTTGGAGATAACACCCTTGTTACCGTGGCGGCCCGCCATCTTGTCACCCGGTTGGATCTGACGTTTAACGGCCAGATAAACCTTGACGATTTTCAGTACGCCCGGCGCCAGATCGTCGCCCTGAGTGATCTTACGACGCTTGGCTTCCAGCTTCTTCTCGAAGTCGGATTTCAGTTCGTCGTACTGCTCAGCCAGCTGCTCCAGCTGGTTTTGCTTCTCTTCGTCGGTCAGGCCCAGTTCCAGCCAGCGATCGCGCGGCAGCTTGCTCAGCTTGTCGGCTTCGATGCCACCGGCAACCAGCACCGCGTGGATACGCGCAAACAGGCCGGCTTCCAGGATCTGCAGTTCTTCAGTCAGGTCTTTCTTCGCCTGCTTCAGCTGCATCTCTTCGATTTCCAACGCGCGCTTGTCTTTTTCCACGCCATCGCGGGTGAAGACCTGCACGTCGATAACCGTACCGGAAACGCCGTTCGGCACACGCAGAGAAGAGTCTTTAACGTCAGACGCTTTCTCACCGAAGATCGCACGCAGCAGTTTCTCTTCCGGCGTCAGCTGGGTTTCGCCTTTAGGCGTTACCTTACCGACCAGAATGTCGCCGCCGGTCACTTCAGCACCGATATACACGATACCGGATTCATCCAGCTTGGAGAGCGCCGCTTCACCCACGTTAGGGATGTCGGCGGTGATCTCTTCAGGCCCCAGCTTGGTGTCGCGAGACACGCACGCCAGTTCCTGGATGTGGATGGTGGTGAAGCGATCTTCCTGCACCACGCGCTCGGAGACCAAGATGGAGTCTTCGAAGTTGTAGCCGTTCCAAGGCATGAACGCTACGCGCATGTTCTGGCCCAGCGCCAGTTCGCCCAGATCTGTCGATGGGCCATCCGCCAGCACGTCGCCGCGCTCGATTGGCTCACCCAGATTCACACACGGCATCTGGTTGATGCAGGTGTTCTGGTTAGAACGGGTGTACTTGGTCAGGTTGTAAATATCGATACCTGCTTCGCCCGGGTACATCTCGTCTTCGTTAACTTTGATAACGATACGGGAAGCATCCACGTACTGGATCACACCGCCGCGTTTGGCAACGGCGGTTACGCCGGAGTCAACCGCTACAGCGCGTTCCATACCGGTACCGACCAGCGGCTTGTCAGCGCGCAGGGTTGGTACGGCCTGACGTTGCATGTTCGCACCCATCAATGCACGGTTGGCGTCATCGTGTTCCAGGAATGGAATCAGTGAAGCACCAACGGAAACGACCTGCTGGGTGGATACGTCCATGTAGTCAACCTGGTCGCGGCTGAACAGGCTTGATTCGCCTTTGCTACGACAGGTGACCAGGTCTTCTACGAAGCGGCCTTCTTCATCCAGGTTGGAGTTAGCCTGGGCGATAACGAAGTTGCCTTCTTCAATAGCAGACAGATAGTTGATTTCATCGGTCACCACGCCGTCACGCACGCGGCGGTACGGGGTTTCCAGGAAGCCATACTCGTTAGTCTGTGCGTACACGGACAGGGAGTTGATCAGACCGATGTTTGGACCTTCCGGCGTTTCGATTGGGCACACGCGGCCGTAGTGGGTCGGGTGTACGTCTCGAACTTCAAAGCCGGCGCGCTCAC
>NZ_JVEL01000562.1:0-461 GCF_001076875.1 Serratia sp. 506_PEND | reverse complement strand
GGGCATAATCCAGATGCTGCATCAGCTGTTGCTGGACTTGCCCCTGCTCCGGAAACGCCTTTTGCCAGCGCCGCGCCATGTACTGCTCGACCAGCGGAATGCTGCGCCCGGAGGCATCTTCCGTCATCCGCATGACACGCAGTACCGACATTTTTTCTTCACTGGCAGAGGGGGCATGCTGCAGGTCCTGTGCCAGCCCCGCAAGCACAGCTGGCAGAAATTGCTGCTGCAGTAACGCCAGATAAGACGTTTCCACATACGGGCCGATACGCCCTCCCTGATACAGTCCCATATCAGCAAACAGGGGATGCTTGCTGCGGTAATCACCGTAAGAGAGGGCGGCTTGTCGGATAAGGTTCAGTCGTGGCAACAGTTCCATACCAAAAGCCTGCGGCCCGGCCGTTTCACGCGTATGGATAAACTGTCGGGCAGACAGCAGAACCTGATGTCCCGCGTCGCGG
>NZ_JVEL01000561.1:0-4015 GCF_001076875.1 Serratia sp. 506_PEND | reverse complement strand
GTATGCATACTGAAAACGAAATTGCTGCAGGTCGCCTGAAGTTAAAGCTGAATGCCGATAACTGTCTGACCGTTCCACAGACGACTGAGTGACAACGAAAATAAATATTAATCGGGAGTTTGTATAAGCTTCCGGTTAAGACCATTACATCTGCCATACACTAATTGTCGCAACAGGAGTCATGATGATTCGCCATATTTTATTTATTACGTTTACTGATAGTGCACTACCGGAACACATACTGGCTGTCAGAACTACATTTCTGCAGATCCCCGATCGGATTGAAGGGGTTACAAGTGTGGAATGGGGCGTAAACGACAGTCCGGAAGGTAAAAATGCAGGCCATACACACTGCGTGCTCATGACGTTTGCGGATGAAGTAGCTCGCCAGCGTTATCTGCCGCATCCTGCGCATGAGGATCTGAAAGCGATATTTCGACCGATTCTGCAGGACATCATCGTGCTGGATTATACCCTGGCTCCCTGATTTATTTTTTTCTGTAGATTGATAACCCGATGGATTTGAGTGAAATGACACAGACGATGACGGATGACGCAAAACGTATTATGGCCGCATTCAGAGAAGCACCGGTCATGACGTTACAGGCAGTCACCACCATGACAGGCCTGAGTGAGCACACCACGCGATTTATTCTGGAGCAGTTGCGGCAGACCGGGTGGGTTCTTGACAGGCATGAGCGCTGGAGTCTTGCTGAGGGGGATAACATCCCCGCTTTTAATGACGCAGAAAGCGGTGCGCTGTATACGCCGGTTCGGAGGGGAAATGAGCGGTAATAAAACACAGCCCGACAATCATTTTTCTCTCTGGACGGTGAAGGATTTATCTTTTCTGGAAAATAACTACGGCACGATGTCCGTGGCAGAACTTGCTATCATTCTGAAACGTACCCCGGGTGCGGTGGGACTGATGGCTGATAAACTGTGCTGTCGCGGTAAGAGAAACCGCCCCTGGCGCGAAGCAGAAATGGAGATTATCCGTCATCACTATTCGCAGGGTATGGAGGCTGAAGCACTGACCCGACTGCTGCCGGGCAGAAGTGTCACGGCTATATTTTCACGGGCCATTATTTTAGGCGTGCAGAGTGGGCGCTTCTGGCGTGAAGATGAGCTTCGTATTCTGAAAGCACAATACCCGGAGGTCGGTACTGAAGTCATGCACCAGCTTCCAGGCAGGAATGAGGTTGCCGTCAGGGTGATGGCGAGAAGGCTGGGCCTGAAGAAATCCCGTGAGAGTAAAATCGGATTTCGTCCCTGGAGTGATGAGGAATGGACGTTGCTGGAGAAAAATATGCATCTCAGTGTTGCGGAGCAACAGGCCACGCTGTTCCCCGACAGGACCAATCGGGCGGTAGAAAAAGCGCGTGGGCGTCTTATCCGCAAAAAAGCAAACATGGGGAACTGTTGACAATATTATCGCTCGTCAGTCCTTGTGGGCTGCCGGATTTTGTAATCTTTCCTGGGGACGATATTGCAACTATCTCGGTATGGTTCCGGAAGCATAAGTTGTGAAATTACGCGTCCGGGAGAATGTGACGTCATCCATCTCAATAATCGTTTTATTACTATTCAGTAACCGGAGAGGCTGATGGGATTTATTGCAGGGAAATAAAGTGGGCCTATAACGCATGACGGAGTAAATATGTGGTTTTGTGGTTGTATTAATTTATAATCGTTTACAATGATAGGGTGTATTTTTTCTGTAAAATATATTAATGGAAGCATTAATGCTAAAGAAACTATTTTTAATATGTATTTTATGGGTTATGTTGTATGGGGGAGGATACGCTCGTGAGATTGTACCCTACCGAGGAATATCTTCGGGTGCGTATGTTGCAGAACGAGATCGGTATGGGCATTTCATTGCAAAAGAAACCTCCAGATTGTATTTAATGCGTTCGGATGAATGCTCTGGTCCTGTATATCAATGCCGGGGTATTATGGTTTCTGCATTTGAAACCGATAATGATTACTGGATGCAGCCTTATCCATCGCTCAGTAAAATATCGTTGTCTTACTGGGCAAAAAGTACGACGGGTAAAACCCGGTATAATGCGGCCTGGATGGGGGCAGGGTTCATGCTCTGGCCGTCCGGGGTGATTGACAGACTTTCTGGTGGGCATGTGTTTCAACCGGAATATACCTGTGTCTTTGCGACTGAGGCTCTGACTGGCGAACATCTGCATAATGGCTGTGGCGGTTTTGGCGTGCATTCCTGGCCTAAATGTCAGACGCTGGGAATTGAGAGTTTGCGCCAGTACACCGAACATTTTGGTCGTGTCCGGTTAAATGCATGCGGTTTTGCTCTGGGAATAACACCAGAGAGTGATCGGAGGGCTTTTGACATTGCGCTGACATTACAATTGAGTGAAGTTCGCATTTATGGCGGAACATTCTATAATGAAGTGCTGATAAAAGGATGGCGTGATTACAGTCCCGAAAAAATCCCGCTGTTGGGATTTTATTATGTCAAGGGGCACGGCAGCTTACAACCGCATGGTTATCTGAGAATAGTGAAAAATAATCAGGTGGACTTCTATAAAAAGACAGGTATATATGTTCCCATAATCAGAGTTACAGGTACTGACTGGGAAAATGTCAGATTTGAATACAAGATTGCAGACCAGTCTACGGATATTCCTGAAAAGGTAAGGGTGAATGCTGATATGTCGATAAACTAAGGAATGAGGTTTATCATACAGCATTTAATAATGACCTGAGTGTTTTTTAATCATTATCACAGTATTGAGCATTATGGTTTTGCCCATATAACAATGATCGGAGTACCGTTTGACTGTTACTACCCTGAAACGCCCGACAGAAGATCTTGCTCACCTGGCATGGTGCATCCTGGTGGCCGTTGGCTTTGCCAGACAGGAAGGCAGAGCGCTTTCAGGGCTACAGACACATATGTTCATCATGCAGTGGTTGTTGGCAGCGCAGAAGCGTAAACTTTTTTCCCGAACGTTAGCATCGGACATCATCTGGCTGCAGGAGCAGGGTAAGCGTTACGGAGTATCAGCGAGGCTTTACAGCAAAGTGGAGTATATCTGGCTCGCCAGCTCTGGCGAGCTCACGCAGCAGAGCACGCTTTTTCGCTTTACGTACATGATTGACATGCTTCGGACAATGGGCTGGGTAGACTGGCTGTTGTCAGCAAAAGAATGGGAAGAAAAAGCTAAACTGGCAGGTAATATCTGTGCGATCTACACGCCAAAAGACGAGCTGAATCAGGTGTTCACCGACAGGGGCGAACTCATCAAGCCGATGGAGTTACGACTTACCGGCGATATCAGCGGCATTCCTGCACTGCTGGTTCAATGTAATCTGAGCGCTGAACGCTTGCCTGATGACGAGGGATTTTTCGTTTATCGGCTGTTACCTGAACCATTCTGTGAGCATAAGTGGCTCATGCCAAACGAGATTTCTGATGAAAAAAAGAATATAGCGATAAAAGGACGCCCGGCCACATAGGCTGAGCGTCCTGGATTATTTTTTTGCTTCCATTTGGTGATGAAATAATATTTCACTCTGGCAGGGAGCCCGCCAGATTCTTTGCCGAAACACTGCTGGAGGGCTGTTCCGTTACCTCTGATGTTGGTACTGTGGCTGCTACCGATGCAGGCTGACGCGATCCCGGCTGAATGTTCAGAAAAGAGACCAGCATAGTGCGCAGTGTTTCCGTGCTCGTGTTGTCTGCCAGCAATGCTGCCAGTACTGACGGCAACCGGTTGTCAATCTCGCCTAGCGCTATACCGGCCAGTAAAGCCGTTCGTGACAGCTCACCGCGATCGCCCCGGTGATGCTCCTCTATCCTTGCATCCGCAAAACGTTCGCTGGCATGCGTTTCAGGGCGAAGGTAAATCAGTATTTTTCTTCGGCTCATTAGACATCCTTATTAACCCAATGCTTTCAGGCCATGTACCAGTGCGAACTGCGGATCCTGAGCCACAAAGAAACGACCTTCGCGCAGGTTAACGTGAGTACGAATGGCATC
>NZ_JVEL01000560.1:0-26643 GCF_001076875.1 Serratia sp. 506_PEND | reverse complement strand
GGTACTATCGGCCACGTTGACCACGGTAAAACTACCCTGACTGCAGCGATCACTACCGTACTGGCTAAAACCTACGGCGGTTCTGCACGTGCTTTCGACCAGATCGATAACGCGCCAGAAGAAAAAGCTCGTGGTATCACCATCAACACCTCTCACGTTGAGTATGACACCCCGACTCGCCACTACGCGCACGTTGACTGCCCAGGGCACGCCGACTACGTGAAAAACATGATCACCGGTGCTGCTCAGATGGACGGCGCGATCCTGGTAGTAGCTGCGACTGACGGCCCAATGCCTCAGACTCGTGAGCACATCCTGCTGGGTCGTCAGGTTGGCGTTCCTTTCATCATCGTATTCATGAACAAATGCGACATGGTTGATGATGAAGAGCTGCTGGAACTGGTAGAAATGGAAGTTCGCGAACTGCTGTCCGCTTACGACTTCCCTGGCGACGACCTGCCGGTAATCCGCGGTTCCGCGCTGAAAGCGCTGGAAGGCGAAGCTGAGTGGGAAGCGAAAATCATCGAACTGGCCGAAGCCCTGGACAGCTACATCCCAGAGCCAGAGCGTGCTATCGACAAGCCGTTCCTGCTGCCAATCGAAGACGTATTCTCCATCTCCGGTCGTGGTACCGTTGTTACCGGTCGTGTTGAGCGCGGTATCATCAAAGTTGGCGAAGAAGTTGAAATCGTTGGTATCAAAGACACCGTTAAGTCTACCTGTACTGGCGTTGAAATGTTCCGCAAACTGCTGGACGAAGGCCGTGCTGGTGAGAACGTAGGTGTTCTGCTGCGTGGTATCAAACGTGAAGAAATCGAACGTGGTCAGGTACTGGCTAAGCCAGGCTCCATCAAGCCGCACACCCAGTTCGAATCTGAAGTGTACATCCTGAGCAAAGATGAAGGTGGTCGTCACACGCCATTCTTCAAAGGCTACCGTCCACAGTTCTACTTCCGTACCACTGACGTGACCGGTACCATCGAACTGCCAGAAGGCGTAGAGATGGTAATGCCAGGCGACAACGTGAACATGGTTGTAACCCTGATTCACCCAATCGCGATGGACGACGGTCTGCGTTTCGCAATCCGTGAAGGCGGCCGTACTGTAGGCGCTGGTGTTGTTGCTAAAGTTATCGCTTAATCGCGAATAATTTTTCGACACAAAAAAGGGCACTTAGGTGCCCTTTTTTTATGCAATTTGTACAAATCTTAATTGAAATAAAAACCATTCCTATTTAGACTCAATGCATTGGTTAAGAAGTGAGTCTCTCTATGTATGTATGTCTGTGTAATGCGGTGACTGACAAAGCGATCCGTAATGCGGTGCGTCAGCACAATCCCCATACCATGAAGCAACTGCGTGAACTTGTGCCGATTGGTACCGATTGTGGAAAGTGCATTCGTCAGGCAAGACAGATTATGGTGGAGGAACGCGGAACTATCATCCCAATGCATGAAGTTGCCTAACAAAGGGTAAGGTTATTTTTGACTCTTGGCTTACAGGTTCTACACTTTTAGAACTGGCCAGGAGGAGTTACCTATGAAAGGCGATAAAAAGATCATTGCTCACCTCAACAAACTGCTCGGCAACGAGCTGGTTGCCATCAATCAATATTTCCTGCACGCCCGCATGTTCAAGAATTGGGGTTTAATGCGCCTCAACGATAAGGAATATCACGAGTCGATCGACGAAATGAAACATGCCGATCGCTACATTGAACGCATCCTGTTCCTGGAAGGAATACCTAATCTGCAAGACCTCGGCAAGTTGAACATCGGCGAAGACATTGAAGAGATGCTGCGTTCCGATCTGGCGCTGGAATTGGCGGGCGCCAAGAACCTGCGCGAGGGTATCGCCTACGCCGACTCGATTCACGATTATGTCAGCCGTGATTTGATGATCGACATTCTGGCCGATGAAGAAGAGCATATCGACTGGCTGGAAACCGAGCTGGATCTGATCGCTCGCCTCGGCATTCAAAACTATGCCCAGGCCCAGATTTTAGAGCGCAAAGAGTAAGCCTGCCTTCCGTTCGTCATCGCCTCTCCTGCCGGCGACCGTTTTTACGGTGGGGCAGGGGAGCTGCCCGCCAAGCATAATTCATACCTTGATCGCCGCCTTCATCCCGTGACCGTCGCTGAAAGCGCAAAAATGACGATTTCCTGAGCATATTTCCAACTGCGGCTTGCTTCCTGGGCCATTTTGCGTATAATGCGCGGGCTTACCTAATCTTGGTAAGCCTGATTTTAGCGAATCAGTCGATTGGCAGGCCTTTTTTGCCTTTCGAACAATACTCCCGATATGGGGGTTATATGTTGACGATTACACTCCCCCATCAATCGAAATGGGTGTGAGGAGTAATTATTTACGTTTATAAATAATTGGAGCTCTGGTCTCATGCAGAACCAAAGAATCCGTATCCGCCTGAAAGCGTTTGATCATCGTCTGATCGATCAATCAACCGCGGAAATCGTCGAGACTGCAAAGCGCACTGGTGCGCAAGTCCGTGGTCCGATCCCGCTGCCAACTCGCAAAGAGCGCTTTACCGTTCTGATCTCTCCGCACGTCAACAAAGACGCGCGCGATCAGTACGAGATTCGCACTCACAAGCGTCTGGTTGACATCGTTGAGCCAACCGAGAAAACCGTTGATGCTCTGATGCGTCTGGATCTGGCTGCCGGTGTAGACGTGCAGATCAGCCTGGGTTAATCAGGTCATTGAGCGATTGAGAGGTTGAAACAATGATTGGTTTAGTCGGTAAAAAAGTGGGTATGACCCGTATCTTCACTGAAGATGGCGTTTCTATCCCAGTAACCGTAATTGAAATTGAAGCGAACCGCGTGACTCAGGTTAAAAGCCTGGACACCGACGGTTACCGTGCCGTTCAGGTTACCACTGGTAGCAAAAAAGCTAACCGTGTAACCAAGCCGGAAGCGGGCCATTTCGCTAAAGCTGGCGTTGAAGCTGGCCGTGGTCTGTGGGAATTCCGCCTGGAAGAAGGTCAAGAATTCGCTGCAGGTCAGGAAATTAGCGTAGAAATCTTCGCTGACGTTAAAAAAGTCGATGTTACCGGTACTTCTAAAGGTAAAGGTTTTGCTGGCACTGTTAAGCGCTGGAACTTCCGTACCCAAGACGCTACCCACGGTAACTCCTTGTCTCACCGCGTTCCGGGTTCTATCGGTCAGAACCAGACTCCGGGCAAAGTGTTCAAAGGCAAGAAAATGGCTGGCCACCTGGGTGATGAGCGCGTAACCGTTCAAAGCCTGGACGTAGTACGTGTTGACGCTGAGCGCAACCTGCTGCTGGTTAAGGGTGCTGTACCGGGCGCAACCGGTGGCAACCTGATCGTTAAACCAGCTGTGAAGGCGTAAGGGGATAGCAATGGAATTAGTATTGAAAGACGCGCAAAGCGCGCTGACTGTTTCCGAAACTACCTTCGGTCGTGATTTCAACGAAGCGCTGGTACACCAGGTTGTTGTTGCTTATGCAGCAGGTGCCCGTCAAGGTACTCGTGCTCAGAAGACCCGTGCTGAAGTAACTGGTTCCGGCAAAAAGCCATGGCGTCAGAAAGGCACCGGCCGTGCGCGTTCAGGTTCTGTAAAGAGCCCGATCTGGCGTTCAGGCGGCGTGACCTTTGCTGCTAAGCCACAGGACCACAGTCAGAAAGTAAACAAAAAGATGTACCGCGGCGCGCTGAAAAGCATCCTGTCCGAACTGGTACGTCAAGATCGTCTGATCGTTGTCGAGAAGTTCTCTGTAGAAGCGCCTAAAACTAAGCTGCTGGCACAGAAACTGAAAGATATGGCTCTGGAAGACGTGCTGATCGTGACCGGTGAACTGGATGAGAATCTGTTCCTGGCAGCTCGCAACCTGTACAAGGTTGACGTGCGCGATGTAGCAGGTATCGATCCGGTTAGCCTGATCGCCTTCGACAAAGTGGTTATGACTGCTGATGCTGTGAAGCAAGTTGAGGAGATGCTGGCATGATCCGTGAAGAACGTTTGCTGAAAGTGCTGCGTGCACCGCACGTATCTGAAAAAGCATCCGCTGCGATGGAAAAAAGCAACACCATCGTTCTCAAAGTTGCCAAAGACGCGACCAAAGCAGAAATCAAAGCTGCAGTGCAGAAACTGTTTGAAGTCGAAGTCGAAGACGTGAACACCCTGGTAGTTAAAGGGAAAGTGAAGCGTCACGGTCAGCGTGTTGGTCGTCGTAGCGACTGGAAAAAAGCTTACGTCACCCTGAAAGAAGGCCAGAATCTGGACTTCATCGGCGGCGCAGAGTAAGTCGGAGGAGTAAGAACAATGGCAATTGTTAAATGTAAACCTACATCTCCGGGTCGTCGCCACGTTGTTAAAGTGGTTAACCCTGAGCTGCACAAGGGTAAACCTTATGCCCCGCTGCTGGAAAAACTGAGCAAAAGCGGTGGTCGTAACAACAATGGCCGTATCACCACCCGTCATATCGGTGGTGGCCACAAGCAACATTATCGTCTGGTTGACTTCAAGCGCAACAAAGACGGTATCCCTGCTGTGGTTGAGCGTCTGGAGTACGATCCGAACCGTTCCGCGAACATCGCGCTGGTTCTGTACAAAGACGGCGAACGCCGTTACATCCTGGCGCCGAAAGGCCTGAAAGCTGGTGACCAGATTCAATCTGGCGTTGATGCTGCAATCAAAGCGGGTAACACCCTGCCGATGCGCAACATTCCAGTTGGTTCAACGGTTCACAACGTAGAAATGAAACCAGGTAAAGGCGGCCAGATGGCTCGCTCCGCTGGTGCCTACGTTCAGATCGTTGCTCGTGATGGTTCCTACGTAACTCTGCGTCTGCGCTCCGGCGAAATGCGTAAAGTTCCAGCTGATTGCCGCGCCACCCTGGGTGAAGTCGGTAACGCTGAACACATGCTTCGCGTTCTGGGTAAAGCAGGTGCTGCACGTTGGCGTGGTGTTCGTCCTACCGTTCGCGGTACGGCGATGAACCCGGTAGATCACCCGCACGGTGGTGGTGAAGGTCGTAACTTTGGTAAGCACCCGGTAACTCCGTGGGGCGTTCAGACCAAAGGTAAGAAGACCCGTAGCAACAAGCGTACTGATAAGTTCATCGTACGTCGCCGTAGCAAAAAATAATTAGAGGATAAGCCATGCCACGTTCTCTCAAGAAAGGTCCTTTTATTGACCTGCACTTGCTGAAGAAGGTAGAGAAAGCGGTGGAAAGCGGTGACAAGAAGCCTTTGCGCACTTGGTCCCGTCGTTCAACGATCTTTCCTAACATGATCGGTTTGACCATCGCTGTCCATAATGGTCGTCAGCACGTACCAGTGTTCGTTTCCGATGAAATGGTCGGTCACAAACTGGGTGAATTCGCGCCGACTCGTACTTATCGCGGCCATGCGGCTGATAAAAAAGCTAAAAAGCGCTAAGGTAGGAGGAAGAGATGGAAACTATCGCTAAACATCGCCACGCTCGTTCTTCTGCTCAGAAGGTTCGCCTTGTTGCTGACCTGATTCGCGGTAAGAAAGTGTCGCAAGCTCTGGAAACTCTGACCTACACCAACAAGAAAGCTGCTGGTCTGGTTAAGAAAGTGCTGGAGTCTGCCATTGCTAACGCAGAACACAACGATGGCGCTGACATCGATGATCTGAAAGTTACGAAAATCTTCGTAGACGAAGGCCCAAGCATGAAGCGCATTATGCCGCGTGCAAAAGGTCGTGCAGATCGCATCCTGAAGCGCACCAGCCACATTACTGTGGTTGTGTCCGATCGCTGAGACTCTGGAGACTAGCAATGGGTCAGAAAGTACATCCTAATGGTATTCGCCTGGGTATTGTCAAACCTTGGAACTCTACTTGGTATGCGAATACCAAAGAATTCGCTGACAACCTGGACAGCGACTTTAAAGTTCGTCAATTCCTGACTAAGGAACTGTCGAAAGCTTCCGTTTCTCGCATCGTTATCGAGCGTCCTGCGAAGAGCATCCGTGTGACCATTCACACTGCTCGCCCAGGCATCGTTATCGGCAAGAAAGGTGAAGACGTCGAAAAACTGCGCAAGGTCGTAGCGGACATCGCTGGCGTTCCTGCACAGATCAACATCGCCGAAGTCCGTAAACCGGAACTCGACGCTAAATTGGTTGCTGACAGCATCACTTCTCAGCTGGAACGTCGCGTTATGTTCCGTCGTGCTATGAAGCGTGCAGTACAGAACGCAATGCGTCTTGGCGCTAAAGGTATCAAAGTTGAAGTAAGCGGCCGTCTTGGCGGCGCCGAAATCGCACGTACCGAATGGTACCGCGAAGGTCGTGTTCCATTGCACACTCTGCGTGCGGACATCGACTACAACACATCTGAAGCGCACACCACTTATGGTGTAATCGGCGTTAAGGTATGGATCTTCAAAGGTGAGATCCTGGGTGGTATGGCTGCAGTTGAACAACCGGAACCGGCTGCTCAACCTAAAAAGCAGCAGCGTAAAGGCCGCAAGTAAGGAGAGTCGCTGATGTTACAACCAAAGCGTACAAAATTCCGTAAGGTGCACAAGGGCCGCAACCGTGGTCTGGCGCAAGGTACGGATGTTAGCTTCGGCACTTTCGGTCTGAAAGCTGTTGGCCGTGGCCGTCTGACTGCTCGTCAAATCGAAGCAGCTCGTCGTGCAATGACTCGTGCAGTTAAGCGTCAAGGCAAGATCTGGATCCGTGTATTCCCGGACAAACCGATCACCGAGAAGCCGCTGGAAGTGCGTATGGGTAAAGGTAAGGGTAACGTGGAGTATTGGGTTGCCCTGATCCAGCCTGGTAAGGTCCTGTACGAAATGGACGGCGTGCCAGAAGAGGTTGCCCGCGAGGCATTCAAACTGGCAGCAGCGAAACTGCCGATCAAAACCACCTTTGTAACTAAGACGGTGATGTAATGAAAGCACAAGAGCTGCGTGAAAAAAGCGTTGAAGAGCTGAATGCCGAGCTGCTCAACCTGCTGCGTGAGCAATTCAACTTGCGCATGCAGGCGGCCAGTGGCCAGCTGCAACAAACTCACCTGTTGAAACAAGTGCGTCGTGACGTCGCACGCGTTAAGACTTTACTGACTCAAAAGGCGGGTGTGTAAATGACTGAAGTTATCCGTACCCTGCAGGGTCGTGTTGTTAGCGATAAAATGGAGAAATCCATCGTTGTTGCTATCGAGCGTACTGTGAAGCACCCGATCTACGGGAAATTCATCAAACGTACGACCAAGCTGCACGTACATGACGAGAACAACGAATGTGGTACCGGCGACGTGGTGGAAATCCGCGAATGCCGCCCACTGTCCAAGACCAAGTCCTGGACGTTGGTTCGCGTTGTAGAGAAAGCGATTCTGTAATAGAGTAGCTGGCTCTCACTTAATAAACGGCTCAGAAAATGAGCCGTTTATTTTTTCTACCCATACCAAGTAAGCGGTGTTATAATGCTGCGCCCTCGGTTATGGGGCTTTTCAACGGCCTAATTTTTACTTGGGTCTTTAAAGTAGTAGTTGACATTAGCGGAGCACTAAAATGATCCAAGAACAGACTATGCTGAACGTCGCCGACAACTCCGGTGCACGTCGCGTAATGTGTATCAAGGTTCTAGGTGGCTCGCACCGTCGCTACGCAGGCGTCGGCGACATCATCAAAATTACCATCAAGGAAGCAATTCCTCGCGGTAAGGTGAAGAAAGGCGATGTTCTGAAGGCGGTAGTGGTGCGCACCAAGAAGGGTGTACGTCGCCCGGACGGTTCTGTCATTCGCTTCGATGGCAATGCATGCGTTATTTTGAACAATAACAGCGAGCAGCCAATCGGTACGCGTATTTTTGGGCCGGTAACTCGTGAACTGCGTAATGAGAAGTTCATGAAAATTATCTCTCTGGCACCAGAAGTACTCTAAGGAGCGAACATGGCAGCGAAGATCCGTCGTGATGACGAAGTTATCGTGATTACCGGGAAAGACAAAGGTAAGCGCGGTAAAGTAAAAAATGTCCTGTCTGCTGGCAAGGTCATTGTTGAAGGCATCAACCTGGTTAAGAAACACCAGAAGCCGGTTCCGGCTCTGAACCAACCAGGCGGCATTGTTGAAAAAGAAGCTGCAATTCAGGTTTCTAACATTGCTATCTTCAACGCGGCTACCGGCAAGGCTGACCGTGTAGGCTTTAGATTCGAAGACGGCAAAAAAGTCCGTTTCTTCAAGTCTAACAGCGAAACTATCAAGTAATTTGGAGTAATACGATGGCGAAACTGCATGATTACTACAAAGACGAGGTAGTCAAACAACTGATGTCTCAGTTTGATTACAACTCTGTCATGCAAGTCCCTCGGGTCGAGAAGATCACCCTGAACATGGGTGTTGGTGAAGCGATTGCTGACAAGAAACTGCTGGATAACGCCGCAGCGGACCTGGCAGCCATCTCCGGTCAAAAACCGTTGATCACCAAAGCCCGCAAATCTGTTGCAGGCTTCAAAATCCGTCAGGGCTATCCGATCGGCTGTAAAGTAACTCTGCGTGGCGAACGCATGTGGGAGTTCTTTGAGCGTCTGATCTCCATTGCTGTTCCACGTATCCGTGACTTCCGTGGCCTGTCCGCCAAGTCATTCGATGGCCGTGGCAACTACAGCATGGGCGTGCGTGAGCAAATCATCTTCCCAGAAATCGACTACGACAAAGTCGATCGCGTTCGTGGTTTGGATATTACCATTACCACTACTGCGAAATCTGATGATGAAGGCCGCGCGCTGCTGGCTGCTTTTAACTTCCCGTTCCGCAAGTAAGGCAGGGTTACTGATGGCTAAGCAATCAATGAAAGCACGCGAAGTCAAGCGCGTGAAATTAGCTGACAAGTTCTTTGCAAAACGCGCTGAACTGAAAGCTATTATCTCTGATGTGAACGCATCCGATGAAGATCGTTGGAATGCCGTTCTCAAGCTGCAAACTCTGCCGCGTGATTCCAGCCCGTCTCGTCAGCGTAAACGCTGCCGCCAAACTGGCCGTCCACATGGTTATGTGGGCAAATTCGGGTTGAGCCGTATTAAGCTTCGTGAAGCCGCTATGCGCGGTGAAGTACCAGGCTTGAAAAAGGCTAGCTGGTAATTACCAATTGAATCACGGGAGTAAAGACAGATGAGCATGCAAGATCCGATCGCGGATATGCTGACCCGTATCCGTAACGGTCAAGCCGCGAACAAAGTTGCGGTCACCATGCCTTCCTCCAAGCTGAAAGTGGCAATTGCCAACGTGCTGAAGGAAGAAGGTTTTATTGAAGATTTCAAAATCGAAGGCGACGCCAAGCCTGTTCTGGAACTGGTACTGAAGTACTTCCAGGGCAAAGCTGTGGTAGAAAGCATTCAACGTATCAGCCGTCCAGGTCTGCGCATCTACAAGAAAAAAGATGAGCTGCCAAAAGTTATGGCCGGTTTGGGTATCGCTGTTGTTTCTACCTCTAAAGGTGTTATGACCGATCGTGCAGCTCGCCAGGCTGGTCTGGGTGGCGAGATTATCTGCTACGTAGCTTAATTCGGGAGGAAAGAATGTCTCGTGTTGCAAAAGCACCCGTCGTCATTCCTGCCGGCGTAGAGGTAAAACTCAACGGTCAGGTTATTTCGATTAAGGGTAAAAACGGCGAGTTGACTCGTACTATCCACGACGCCGTTGAAGTGAAGCAAGAAGCTAACGCACTGACTTTCGCTCCGCGCGAAGGTTTTGCTAACGCATGGGCCCAAGCGGGTACCACGCGCGCTCTGCTGAACGCAATGGTTGTTGGTGTTACCGAAGGCTTCACCAAGAAGCTTCAACTGGTAGGTGTTGGTTATCGTGCTGCCGTTAAAGGCAACGTGGTGAATTTGGCCCTGGGCTTCTCTCACCCTATCGATCACCAGCTGCCGGCAGGTATCACTGCTGAATGCCCAAGCCAAACTGAAATCGTGCTGAAAGGCGCTGATAAGCAGGTAATTGGCCAGGTAGCAGCAGATCTGCGCGCTTACCGTCGTCCTGAGCCTTACAAAGGCAAGGGTGTTCGTTACGCCGACGAAGTCGTGCGTACCAAAGAGGCTAAGAAGAAGTAAGGTAACACTATGGATAAGAAATCTGCTCGTATCCGTCGTGCGACCCGCGCACGCCGCAAGCTCCAAGAGCTGGGTGCAACCCGCCTGGTGGTACATCGTACCCCGCGTCACATTTACGCACAGGTGATTGCTCCAAACGGTTCTGAAGTACTGGTAGCCGCTTCTACTTTAGAAAAAGCTATCGCGGAGCAACTGAAGTATTCCGGTAACAAAGACGCAGCAGCAGCCGTAGGTAAAGCTCTGGCTGAGCGCGCGTTGGAAAAAGGGATTGCGAAAGTATCCTTTGACCGTTCCGGTTTCCAATATCATGGTCGAGTCCAGGCACTGGCAGATGCTGCCCGTGAAGCTGGCCTTCAGTTCTAAGGAAGAGGTTTAAGATGGCTCACATCGAAAAACAAGCTGGCGAACTGCAGGAAAAGCTGATCGCGGTAAACCGCGTATCTAAAACCGTAAAAGGTGGCCGTATTTTCAGCTTTACCGCACTGACTGTAGTTGGTGATGGTAACGGTCGCGTTGGTTTTGGCTACGGCAAAGCACGCGAAGTTCCAGCAGCGATCCAGAAAGCGATGGAAAAAGCCCGTCGCAACATGATGAACGTCGCGCTGAACAGCGGCACCCTGCAGCACCCTGTTAAGGGCGCTCACACGGGTTCTCGCGTGTTCATGCAGCCTGCTCATGAAGGTACCGGTATCATCGCGGGCGGTGCAATGCGCGCCGTTCTCGAAGTTGCTGGGGTGCACAACGTATTGGCTAAAGCTTATGGTTCCACCAACCCGATCAACGTGGTTCGTGCAACTATCGACGCTCTGGCGAATATGAAGTCTCCTGAAATGGTCGCTGCTAAGCGTGGTAAATCCGTTGCCGACATTCTGGGGTAATTGACCATGGCTAAGACTATTAAAGTTACACAAACTCGCAGCTCAATTGGCCGTCTGCCGAAGCATAAAGCTACTCTGCTCGGTCTGGGTCTGCGTCGTATTGGTCACACCGTAGAGCGCGAGGATACTCCTGCTGTTCGCGGTATGGTCAACCTGGTTTCCTACATGGTTAAAGTTGAGGAGTAACAGATGCGTTTAAATACTCTGTCTCCGGCTGAAGGTGCCAAGCATGCGCCTAAGCGTGTAGGTCGTGGTATTGGTTCTGGCCTGGGTAAAACCGGCGGCCGTGGTCACAAAGGTCAGAAGTCTCGTTCTGGCGGTGGCGTACGTCGTGGTTTCGAAGGTGGTCAGATGCCTCTGTACCGTCGTCTGCCGAAATTCGGCTTCACTTCACGCAAAGCGATGATCACGGCAGAAGTTCGTCTGTCTGAACTGGCTCTGGTTGAAGGCGATGTTATCGACCTGAACGCGCTGAAAGCCGCTAACGTAGTTGGTGTCCAGATCGAATTCGCGAAAGTTGTACTTTCTGGCGAAGTCGCTCGTCCGGTAACCCTGCGTGGTCTGCGTGTCACCAAAGGCGCTCGTGCTGCTATCGAGGCTGCTGGCGGTAAAATTGAGGAATAAGTAGCAGATGGCTAAGCAACCAGGATTAGATTTTCAAAGTGCTAAAGGCGGGCTCGGCGAGCTGAAGCGCAGACTTTTGTTTGTCATCGGCGCGCTGATTGTCTTCCGCATCGGCTCTTTCATTCCGATTCCTGGTATCGATGCCACTGTGCTTGCCAAATTGCTTGAGCAGCAGAGAGGCACTATCATTGAAATGTTTAACATGTTCTCTGGTGGTGCCCTCAGCCGTGCTTCTATCTTTGCTCTGGGGATCATGCCGTATATCTCGGCGTCGATCATTATCCAGCTGCTGACGGTGGTTCATCCAGCGTTGGCGGAAATCAAGAAAGAAGGGGAGGCTGGCCGTCGCAAGATTAGCCAGTACACCCGCTACGGTACGCTGGTATTGGCCATATTCCAGTCGATCGGTATTGCTACCGGTCTGCCGAATATGCCTGGTATGCAGGGCCTGGTGTTAAACCCAGGCTTTGCATTCTACTTTACTGCGGTTGTGAGCCTGGTAACCGGGACAATGTTCCTGATGTGGCTGGGTGAGCAGATTACTGAGCGCGGTATCGGCAACGGTATCTCGATCATTATCTTCGCGGGTATTGTAGCGGGGCTCCCGCCGGCAGTGGCCCATACTATCGAGCAAGCGCGGCAAGGCGACCTGCACTTCCTCCTGCTGCTGTTGGTTGCAGTATTGGTGTTTGCAGTAACCTTCTTCGTTGTTTTCATCGAGCGTGGTCAACGTCGTATCGTCGTTAACTATGCGAAGCGTCAACAAGGTCGTCGTGTTTATGCAGCACAGAGTACACACTTACCGTTGAAAGTGAACATGGCGGGTGTTATCCCGGCGATTTTCGCTTCCAGCATTATTCTGTTCCCGGCCACGATTGCATCATGGTTTGGGGGCGGTACCGGTTGGAACTGGCTGACTACGATTTCGCTGTATTTGCAGCCAGGGCAACCGCTTTATGTGTTACTCTATGCGTCTGCAATCATCTTCTTCTGTTTCTTCTACACGGCGTTGGTCTTCAACCCGCGTGAGACAGCAGATAACCTGAAGAAGTCCGGTGCCTTCGTACCAGGAATTCGTCCGGGAGAGCAAACGGCGAAGTATATCGATAAAGTAATGACGCGTTTAACCCTGGTGGGCGCGATGTACATTACTTTCATCTGCCTGATCCCGGAGTTCATGCGTGATGCAATGAAAGTACCATTCTACTTTGGTGGTACCTCGCTACTGATCGTGGTTGTCGTCATCATGGACTTTATGGCTCAAGTGCAAACTCTGATGATGTCAAGTCAGTACGAGTCTGCATTGAAGAAAGCAAATCTGAAAGGCTATAACCGCTAGTCAGATTCGTTTGAGAAGTTACGGAGAGTAAAAATGAAAGTTCGTGCTTCCGTCAAGAAATTATGTCGTAACTGCAAAATCGTTAAGCGTAACGGTGTCGTTCGTGTGATTTGCAGCGCCGAGCCGAAGCATAAACAGCGTCAAGGCTGATTATCTCGCATATTTTTCTTGCAAAGTTGGGTTGAGCTGGCTAGATTAGCCAGCCAATCTTTTGTATGTCGCACTGCAACATTATTTGAGTATCCTGAAAACGGGCTTTTCAGAATGGTGTTGCTGTATAAAATAGTAGGAGTGCATAGTGGCCCGTATAGCAGGCATTAACATTCCTGATCATAAACATACCGTTATCGCCTTAACGTCGATCTTCGGTATCGGTAAAACCCGTTCACAGGCTATCTGTGCATCCACGGGTATTGCTGAAAATGTTAAGATCAGTGAGCTGTCTGAAGAGCAAATCGAAAAGCTTCGTGATGCAGTTGCCAAATACACCGTTGAGGGTGATTTGCGTCGTGAAATTACCCTGAGCATCAAGCGTCTTATGGACCTTGGTTGCTATCGTGGTTTGCGTCATCGTCGTGGTCTGCCGGTACGCGGTCAGCGCACCAAGACCAACGCTCGTACCCGTAAGGGTCCGCGCAAGCCGATCAAGAAATAATCGGGGTTATTGAATAATGGCAAAGGCACCTGTTCGTACACGTAAGCGTGTAAGAAAGCAAGTCTCTGACGGCGTGGCTCATATCCATGCTTCTTTCAACAACACCATCGTTACCATCACTGATCGTCAGGGTAATGCTTTGGGTTGGGCAACAGCCGGTGGTTCCGGTTTCCGTGGTTCTCGTAAGTCCACTCCGTTCGCAGCACAGGTTGCAGCAGAACGTTGTGCTGACGCAGTGAAAGAATACGGTATCAAGAACCTGGAAGTTATGGTTAAAGGACCTGGTCCTGGTCGTGAGTCTACTATCCGCGCTCTGAACGCGGCTGGTTTCCGCATCACTAACATTACTGATGTGACTCCGATCCCTCATAACGGTTGTCGTCCGCCGAAAAAGCGCCGCGTGTAACGCAGCTTTTAGGATTGTTGGAGAAAGAAAATGGCAAGATATTTGGGTCCTAAGCTCAAGCTGAGCCGTCGTGAGGGCACAGACCTGTTCCTTAAGTCTGGCGTTCGCGCGATCGATTCCAAGTGTAAAATTGAACAAGCACCTGGTCAGCACGGTGCGCGTAAACCGCGTCTGTCTGATTACGGTGTTCAGTTGCGTGAGAAGCAGAAAGTTCGTCGTATGTACGGCATTCTGGAGCGTCAATTCCGCAACTATTACAAAGAAGCAACCCGCCTGAAGGGCAACACCGGTGAGAACCTGTTGCAGCTGCTGGAAGGTCGTCTGGACAACGTTGTTTACCGTATGGGCTTCGGCGCTACTCGTGCAGAGTCACGTCAGCTGGTTAGCCACAAAGCAGTTATGGTAAACGGTCGCGTTGTTAACATCGCTTCTTATCAGGTATCTCCGAATGACGTAGTCAGCATCCGCGAGAAAGCTAAAAAGCAGTCTCGTGTTAAAGCTTCTCTGGAGCTGGCTGAGCAGCGTGAAAAGCCGACTTGGCTGGAAGTTGATGCTGCTAAGATGGAAGGCGTGTTCAAGCGTATGCCTGAACGTACCGATCTGTCTGCGGACATTAACGAACACCTGATCGTCGAGCTTTACTCCAAGTAAAGCTTAGTACCAAAGAGAGGACACAATGCAGGGTTCTGTGACAGAGTTTCTAAAACCGCGCCTGGTAGATATCGAGCAAGTCAGTTCGACGCACGCCAAGGTGACCCTTGAGCCTTTAGAGCGTGGCTTTGGCCATACTCTTGGCAACGCACTGCGCCGTATTCTGCTTTCATCTATGCCGGGTTGCGCGGTGACCGAGGTTGAGATTGATGGTGTACTGCATGAGTACAGCACCAAAGAAGGCGTACAGGAAGATATCCTGGAGATCCTGCTCAACCTGAAAGGGCTGGCGGTGAGAGTTCAAGGCAAAGACGAAGTTATTCTTACCCTGAATAAATCTGGCATTGGCCCTGTGACCGCTGCCGACATCACCCATGATGGTGATGTCGAAATCGTCAAGCCTCAGCACGTGATTTGCCACCTGACTGATGAGAACGCGGCTATCAGCATGCGTATCAAAGTTCAGCGCGGTCGCGGTTATGTGCCGGCTTCTGCCCGAATTCATTCGGAAGAAGATGAGCGCCCAATCGGTCGTCTGTTGGTTGACGCCTGCTACAGCCCTGTAGAGCGTATCGCCTACAATGTTGAAGCTGCGCGTGTAGAACAGCGTACTGACTTGGATAAGCTGGTCATCGAAATGGAGACCAATGGCACGATCGATCCTGAAGAGGCGATCCGCCGTGCGGCCACCATTCTGGCTGAACAACTTGAAGCTTTCGTTGACCTGCGTGATGTGCGTCAGCCGGAAGTTAAAGAAGAGAAACCGGAATTCGATCCGATCTTGCTGCGCCCTGTTGACGATCTGGAATTGACTGTCCGCTCTGCTAACTGCCTCAAGGCAGAAGCTATCCACTACATCGGTGATCTGGTACAGCGTACCGAGGTTGAGTTGCTGAAAACGCCAAACCTGGGTAAAAAATCTCTTACCGAGATTAAAGACGTGCTGGCCTCACGTGGTCTGTCTCTGGGCATGCGCCTGGAAAACTGGCCGCCGGCAAGCATTGCTGACGAGTAACCGGATCACAGGTTAAGGTTTTACTGAGAAGGATAAGGTCATGCGCCATCGTAAGAGTGGTCGTCAACTGAACCGTAACAGCAGCCATCGCCAGGCTATGTTCCGTAACATGGCCGGCTCTTTGGTTCGTCATGAGATCATCAAGACGACCCTGCCAAAAGCAAAAGAGCTGCGTCGCGTTGTTGAGCCGCTGATTACTCTTGCCAAGACCGACAGCGTAGCTAATCGTCGTCTGGCATTCGCCCGTACTCGTGATAACGAGATCGTGGCAAAACTGTTTAACGAGCNGAGCCGTGCCGGTGGTTACACTCGCATTCTGAAGTGTGGCTTCCGCGCAGGCGACAACGCGCCGATGGCATACATCGAGCTGGTTGATCGTGCTGAGTCTCAAGCAGAAGTAGCAACTGCAGAGTAATCTGTAGACGCGTAAAAAAACCGGGCTTGCCCGGTTTTTTTACGTCCAAATCCCGCCAAATGTGCTCAATTTCCCCGCCGTGCTTAAGATCCTCGCCCCTATCCGTTATGCTAAGACTCATTCAATAGGCTCACTGAGACTGTCTGTTATGGGGTTGCTCGACCAATGGGCAGAACGTCATATCCTTGATGCCCAGGATAAAGGCGAGTTCGACAATCTGCCCGGCCAGGGCCAACCGCTGGCGCTGGACGATGACAGCGCGGTGCCTGCTGAGCTGCGCGCCGGTTACCGCCTGCTGAAAAATGCCGGTTACCTGCCGCCGGCGCTGGAAGATCGCAAAGAGGCGTTGACCGTTGCTCACTTACTGCAAGGGATCAATAGTGAGCATCCGGACTATGTCGATCTCAGCAAGCGCATGGCACTGCTGGAACATCGGTTGCGTCAGGCTGGGATGAGCACCGATTTCTTGCATGGCGAATATCAGCGCGCGCTGGACGGTAAATTCACTCGGGAGGAGAAGTAATGTTCAAGATAGGTCAGTTGGCCAAGCTTGCCGAAGTGACGCCGGATACCGTGCGTTACTATGAAAAGCAGGGCATGATGGATCACAATGTCCGCACAGAGGGCGGTTATCGACTCTACACCGAGCAGGATCTGCAGCGGCTGCGTTTTATTCGCTATGCCAAACAGTTGGGCTTTACTCTGGAAACGATCGCCGAACTGCTGTCGATCCGGGTTGATCCTGAACATCATACCTGCCAGGAGTCGAAGTCGATCGTCGATGCTCGCCTGAGCGAAGTGGAAAGCAAGTTGGCGGAGCTGACTCGCATGCGCGAATCGTTGAAACGCTTGAGCGACGCCTGCTGCGGCACTGCCCATACCAGCAACTATTGTTCTATTCTGGAAGCCTTGGAACAGGGTGCCAGCGATGATAAAGGCAAAAAAGGTTGCTGACGGCACTTTAATTTTTATATTGCCGGCAGTATTATCGGCTCGTTTTATTACCCTACCTTTTACAGGAGCATTATCATGACGAAATATCGTCACACCAAAGGTCAGATTCAAGATAACGCCATTGAGGCGCTGCTGCATGATCCGCTATTCCGTCAGCGGGTAGAAAAGAATGTGAAAGGCAAAGGCAGCTATCGGCGTAAAGAAAAACACAACAAAGGCGGTAACTGGGAGGCCAGTGGTAAACTATCAAGCGATAATTTACCACTGGCCTTCTGGTTTTAAGGCATTAAAAAAGCCACCTTCATCAGGTGGCTTTTTATTGGCATAACCAAACGCTGTCTTACAGTTTTGGCTGCTGTTGCTGGCTCAGCAAATCACGGATTTCCGTCAGCAGTTTCTCTTCTGCGGTAGGTGCCGGCGGCGCTGCGGGCGCTTCTTCCTGTTTGCGGCGCATTTTGTTCATCAATTTAATCGCCAGGAAGATGGCGAAGGCGACAATCACGAAGTCGAATACGGTTTGGATGAATGAACCGTAGTTCATTACCACCGCCGGTACGGCGCCCTGAGCTTCGCGTAACACCAGATGGAACTGTTTAAAGTCGACGCCACCGATCAGTAAGCCCAGTGGTGGCATGATGATATCAGCCACGAAGGACGAAACAATCTTGCCGAATGCGGCACCGATAATCACACCGACGGCCAGATCGACCACGTTGCCACGCATGGCAAATTCGCGAAACTCTTTCAACATACTCATAGAACGCACCCCTTGCAGAATTAATAACTCAAGTTTAACAAAGCAATTTCCCTTTGCCACAAAAGGAGAGAAGTTTTATCTCCTCCCAAGGCAGAGAACAACCACGCGATTATAGACCATAGCCAAATAAATTCGTTCTACAAGAAGAACGGGCTCGGTTGGAACAAGCGTTCAACGTCAGGCACGAATTTCTTGTCGGTAATAAACATGATGACGTGATCGCCCTGTTCGATTTTGCTGTTGCCGTTGGCAATGATCACGTCGTCGCCACGCACGATCGCACCGATGGTCGTCCCCGGTGGCAACTTGATATCTTCGACGATGCGGCCGACCACTTTGGATGTGCTTTCATCGCCGTGTGCAATCGCCTCGATCGCTTCCGCCACGCCGCGGCGCAGCGACGAAACGCTGACGATATCCGCTTTGCGCACGTGCCCCAACAGGGCGGAGATGGTCGCCTGCTGCGGCGAAATGGCGATATCAATCACGCTGCCCTGCACCAGGTCGACATAGGCGCGGCGCTGGATCAACACCATTACCTTCTTGGCGCCCATGCGTTTAGCCAGCATGGCGGACATGATGTTGGCCTCATCGTCGTTGGTGATGGCGATGAAAACATCCACCTGCTCGACGTGCTCTTCGGCCAGCAGTTCCTGATCGGAGGCATCGCCGTAGAACACGATGGTATCGTGCAGCTGCTCGGCGAGTTCGGCGGCGCGTTGCTGATTCCGCTCGATCAGTTTGACGTTGTAGTCTTTTTCCAGTTTGGCGGCCAGGCCGGCGCCGACGTTGCCGCCGCCGACGATCATGATGCGCTTATACGGTTTTTCCAGCCGCTGCAGTTCGCTCATCACCGCGCGGATGTGCTGTGAGGCGGCGACGAAGAATACTTCATCACCGGCTTCGATAATGGTCGAGCCTTGCGGACGGATCGGCCGATCCTGGCGGAAAATAGCGGCGACGCGGGTGTCGATATGCGGCATGTGCTCGCGCATTGAAGAGAGCGCATTGCCGACCAGCGGGCCGCCGTAATAGGCTTTAACCGCGGCGATGCTGACCTTGCCTTCGGCGAAGTTAACCACCTGCAGGGCGCCAGGGTATTCAATCAGCTTGTAGATATAGTCGATGACCAGCTGCTCCGGCGAAATCAGATGGTCGATTGGCACCGCTTCCGGCAGGAACAGTTTTTCCGACTCGCGGATATATTCCGGCGCGCGGATACGGGCGATACGGTTGGGGGTGTTAAACAGAGAATAGGCGATCTGGCAGGCGATCATGTTGGTTTCGTCGGAGTTGGTGACGGCGACCAGCATGTCGGCGTCTTCTGCGCCGGCTTCGCGCAGCACCCGAGGGTGGGAACCATGTCCCTGAACCACCCGCAAATCGAATTTATCCTGTAGTTGGCGCAAGCGGCCGGAATCGGTATCGACGACGGTGATATCGTTGTTTTCACCCACCAGGTTTTCCGCCAGCGTCCCGCCAACCTGACCGGCACCAAGAATAATTATTTTCATCGTGTTCTCTGCTTCACACTGAAAGACTTAGGGCGCGCACGCACGCCCTGAAGCATTACATTTTAATCAGCTTAGCGTAAAAGAAGCCATCGCCGTCCTCGGGATGCGGGATATTCTGTCGCCCTGGCCGCTGCGCATCGCCGGTTTCAACCAGCTTGGCATCGGTGTGGCGTTGCAAGAACGCGGCGATCTGGCTGCTGTTTTCATCCGGCAGGATAGAGCAGGTGGCGTAAACCATCACGCCGCCTGATTTTAGATGCGGCCAGACGGCTTCCAGAATTTCTTCCTGCAGTGCGGCGAGTTCGGCGATGTCGCGATCGCGGCGCAGCCATTTGATGTCGGGGTGACGGCGGATCACGCCGGTGGCGGAACAAGGCGCGTCCAGCAGGATACGATCGAACTGTTTGTCCCCGCACCACTGCTGCGGAGTGCGGCCATCGCCCAATTTAACCTCTGCGTGCAAACGCAGACGCTGCAGGTTCTCTTTGACTCGCGCCAGGCGCTGTTCGTCGATATCGACCGCCATGACGTGCGCTTTCGGCGCTGCTTCCAGAATATGCGTGGTTTTGCCGCCGGGTGCGGCGCACAGGTCGAGGATCTGTTCGCCGTCTTGCGGATCCAATAGATCGACACACCCCTGGGCTGAGGCATCTTGCACGGTGACCCAGCCTTCGGCGAACCCTGGCAGATCGGTCACGGCGCAAGGCGCCAGCAAACGCACCGCATCGGCATAGTCTGAATGAGTTTCCGCAGCGATGCCGGCGTCGCTCAGCAGCTGCAGATAAGCGTCACGGGTGTGATGCAGGCGGTTGACGCGCAGCCACATCGGCGGTTTCTGGTTATTGGCGTCGACGATCTGTTCCCAGTTGGCGGGATAAGCTTGTTGAATGCGTTTCAGCAACCAGCTCGGGTGCAGATAGCGGCTGTCATTGTTAGAGGCGCGCTGCAGCAGCTCTTCCTGCTGGCGCTGGAATTGCCGCAAGACGCCGTTAATCAGGCCTTTTAACTGCGGCCGTTTCAGCGCCACCGCGCCTTCCACGGTTTCCGCCAACACGGCGTGCGCCGGGATGCGGGTATACAGCAACTGATACAAGCCGACCATCAGCAAGTAGTGCAGCGTACGCTGCTTACCGGTCAGCGGCTTGGCCATCAATTGCTGAATGCACCATTCGAGCTGCGGCAGCACGCGCAACGTGCCGAAACACAGCTCCTGCAGCAATCCGCGATCTTTATCGCTGATGGAGGTTTGCAGCGCCGGCAGGACAGTGCTGAGCGACTGCCCCTGATCCAGCACCTGGCCGATGGCTTTGGCAGCGATGCTGCGGAGATTGTAATTATTTTTCATAGGCTGAAGCTGATAACGATCGGCATTAAGAAAATAACGGCCCGGCGATGAACGGCCGGGCAGTGGAGCGACTTACAGCCGGTTACCCGGGGTAAACCATTCACGACGTGAATTTAAAAGGTCTTGCGCCGACATCGGTTTCTTGCCGGCGGGCTGCAGTTGGATCAGGTTGAGGATACCGTCGGCAGTCGCCACCTGGATACCGTGCTTGTCGGCATGGACAACGGTGCCTGGCTCCGCGTTGGCGCTTTGCGCCAGTACGCTGGCCTGCCACACTTTCACCGGTTGATCGTCGATGGTGAAGTAGCTGACCGGCCAAGGGTTGAAGGCGCGGATGCAGCGCTCCAACTGGGCGGCGGACAGTGTCCAGTCCAGGCGGGCTTCTTCTTTGCTCAGTTTCTCGGCGTAGGTGACCAGCGCTTCGTCCTGAACTTCGCGGGTGGCGCTGCCGTCTGCCATTTGGCGCAGCGTAGTCAACATGCCCTGCGGGCCGAGCTGGGCCAGCTTGTCGTAGAGACTGGCGCTGGTATCGCTGCTCTCAATCGGGCAAGCAATCTTGTGCATCATGTCACCGGTATCGAGACCGACGTCCATCTGCATGATGGTCACGCCGGTTTCGCTGTCACCTGCCCAGAGCGAACGCTGGATCGGCGCCGCGCCGCGCCAGCGAGGCAGCAGCGAGCCATGTACGTTGATGCAACCGAGACGCGGCATATCCAGCACCGCCTGCGGCAGGATCAGCCCGTAGGCCACTACCACCATCACGTCGGCGTTGAGATCGGCCACCAGGCGCTGGTTCTCTTCGGGACGCAGCGATTTGGGCTGAAATACCGGCAGTTGGTGCTGCTCGGCCAGCACTTTGACCGGGCTTGGCGTCAGCTTGTTGCCGCGGCCCGCCGGGCGGTCGGGCTGGGTAAAAACGCCGACAATCTGGTGCTCAGATGACAACAGCGCGTCAAGATGACGCGCTGCGAAGTCTGGTGTTCCGGCGAAAATAATCCGTAAAGAGTCAGACACGTTGATTTCCTGATCGGTTAGGCGCGGGCTTGAAGCTTGGCCATTTTTTCCAGTTTCTGACGAATGCGCTGACGCTTGAGCGGCGACAGGTAATCGACGAACAGTTTGCCCATCAGGTGATCCATCTCGTGCTGGATGCAGATCGCCAACAGGTCGTCCGCTTCCAGCTCGAAAGGTTTGCCGTCGCGATCCAGCGCGCGGATCTTTACCTGCGCGGCGCGCGGCACTAACGCACGCTGCTCGGGAATGGAAAGACAGCCTTCCTCGATGCCGGTTTCACCGCTTTTTTCCAGCAGCTCCGGGTTGATCAACACCAGGCGCTGATCGCGATTCTCGGAGACGTCGATCACGATAATGCGCTGATGGATATCCACCTGAGTCGCAGCCAGGCCAATGCCTTCCTCTGCGTACATGGTTTCAAACATATCATCCACGATGCGCTGGATATCTGCATTGACTTCTTTTACCGGCGCTGCGACTTTGCGCAGACGCTCGTCTGGGAAATGTAATACCTGCAAGACTGACATATATCTTTAGATCTGTATCCGAGTAATGAACGAGGTTTAACCTCTATTCTAGACATTTCCCGACCTGATTGACAGCATTGTGCACCAATTGCTCAGATTGGTAATACCACCGTTTTTGCTGAGGGAACAGACGATGCGGCCGGAAGAGATCGCTTTACGGATGCGAGGGGTAACGGGGCTACAGACCGTCGTGGCCAGCCGGATCGTGCAGCAGCTATCGCAAATGGGTTGCGAGCCTCGCCGCGTGCTGCATGAGCTGGGATTGAACGAACGGCAGCAGACGCAGTTCAACCAGTTGGATCCCGGTTATCTGTCGGCCAGCCTGCGTTGGTTGGAGCTGCCGGCGCACCGTATGCTGAACTATGGGGCGGCCGGTTATCCCGAACGCCTGGCCCAGATCGACGATGCGCCGCTATTTTTGCTGATCGAGGGCGATCCTCAGGCGTTGTCGCACCCGCAGCTCGCCATGGTGGGCAGCCGGCAGTTCAGCCACTACGGCGAGCGCTGGGCTCACCATTTCGCCGAGGAATTGGCGCGTTGCGGCTTCACCATCACCAGCGGTCTGGCTATCGGCATCGACGGCATTTGCCATCGTGCGGCGCTGGCGGCCGGTGGCTGCACGATTGCGGTGTTGGGCAGCGGGCTGGGCAATATCTATCCGCGCCGGCACCGCCGGCTCGCGGAGCAGATAGTCGAGCAGGGCGGTGCGGTGATTTCAGATCATTTAGTCACCGACTTGCCTCTGGCCGACCATTTTCCTCGCCGTAACCGTATTATCAGCGGGCTCAGCCAGGGCGTTCTGGTCATAGAAGCCTCGTTGCGCAGCGGTACCTTGGTGACAGCTCGCTATGCGCTGGAGCAGGGGCGTGAGGTATTCGCCTTGCCGGGGCCGTTAGGGAACCCGATGAGTGAGGGTACGCATTGGTTAATCCAGCAGGGTGCGCATCTGGTCACCGGGCCGAAAGATATCGCCGAATTGCTGGGAAGCGGCCTCCAATGGTTGCCACTGAACGAAAATACAACTATTTGTGCGTCGCAGGCTGAAGTTGAATTGCCATTTGCCGATGTGTTGGCTAACGTAGGAGATGAGGTGACACCTGTTGACGTCGTCGCTGAACGTGCCGGCCAACCTGTGCCAGTGGTGGTAATCAAGTTACTCGAACTGGAGTTAGCAGGGTGGATCGCAGCTGTACCCGGCGGCTATGTCCGAATAAGGAGGGCAAGCCATGTTCGACGTACTCATGTACTTGTTTGAAACTTATATCCACAATGAACCAGAGATGCGCGTCGATCAGGATCAACTGACCGATGATCTCGCTCAGGCGGGGTTTCATCGGGATGATATCTACAACGCGTTGAATTGGCTTGAGAAGTTGGCTGACCTGCAAGAAGGTCAAAATGCCCCTTACTTTATGGATGCCGATCCGCTGGCAATGCGGATCTATACCGAAGAGGAAGGTGCGCGTTTGGACGCCGGCTGCCGTGGTTTTCTCCTGTTCCTGGAACAGATTCAGGTATTGAACCTCGAAACCCGTGAAATGGTTATCGACCGCGTTATGGCTTTGGATAATGCGGAATTCGATCTCGAAGATCTGAAATGGGTCGTGTTGATGGTGCTGTTTAATATCCCCGGATATGAAAGCGCCTATCAGCAAATGGAAGAACTGTTGTTTGAAGTGAACGAAGGTTATCTGCATTGAGCCGATAACGCGCATAGAAGACGTTATGACAAAAAACGCGATTTTTGCCGCCAGGCAAAATGAACCCTGTCCGGAATGCGGGGCCGAGCTGGTGATCCGTAGCGGTCGCCACGGCCCCTTCCTCGGCTGTTCCCAGTATCCTGAATGCCAATATATTCGCCCGCTGAAAGCGCAGGCCGATGGGCATATCGTCAAAGTGTTGGATGGGCAACCGTGCCCGAAGTGTCAGGCGACGTTGGTGCTGCGCCAGGGGCGCTATGGCATGTTTATCGGCTGCAGCGATTATCCGCAGTGCGATCACACTGAAGTGATCGATAAGCCTGATGAAACCGCCATTACCTGTCCACAGTGCGGCCAAGGCAAACTGTTGCAGCGCAAGTCGCGTTACGGCAAGGTTTTCCACTCCTGCGATCGTTACCCGGAATGCCAGTTCGCTCTCAACGTTAAACCCGTCGCCGGTGAATGCGCCTATTGCCATTATCCGCTGCTGATGGAAAAGCGCACGGCAAAAGGCCCCGTCCTGTGCTGTGCCAGCAAGCTGTGCGGAAAACCCGTTGCGACTACAGAATAATCACATCATGAATTCAGAATTAAGCCCGAACCTTTTATCTATCATCGATGCTTTGCATCAACAGCAGGTGATTGCCTATCCCACCGAAGCGGTATTCGGCCTGGGTTGCGATCCCGACAGCGAACAGGCGGTCAATGCGCTGCTGGCGTTGAAACAGCGGCCGTGGGAAAAGGGGCTGATTCTGATCGCCGCCGACTATGCGCAGCTTAAGCCTTATATTGACGACAGTACGCTCAGCGAACAGCAGCGCGCGACGATGTTCGCCAGCTGGCCTGGGCCGGTAACCTGGGTGTTGCCTGCTCGCCCGGAGACGCCGTGTTTGTTGACCGGGCGTTTCAGTTCACTGGCGGTGCGCGTCAGCGATCATCCGTTGGTGCAGTTGCTGTGCCGGCAGTACGGCAAGCCGCTGGTGTCGACCAGCGCCAATCTCAGTGGGCTGGAACCGTGCCGCAGCGCGGATGAGGTCACACGGCAATTTGGCGAGGCTTTCCCGGTATTGGCCGGCGAGGTGGGCGGCCGTCTTAATCCTTCCGAAATCAGAGATGCTCTGACCGGCGAACAGATCCGTCAGGGCTAGAGGAAATGGGCATGGAGAAGTTTGCGGTATTTGGCAACCCTATCGGCCACAGCAAGTCGCCGCGAATTCATGCGCTGTTCGCAGCCCAGACTGACATAGAGCATCCTTATGGAACAGTGCTGGCGCCGCTGGACGGTTTTGAAATCAGCCTGCAGGAATTTATCCGCGCCGGAGGGCAGGGGGCGAACGTCACGGTGCCTTTCAAGGAGCGAGCTTATTCGGCCGCTTCTGAGCTGAGCGAGCGTGCAGCGATGGCCGGGGCGGTCAATACCCTGAAGGTGTTGCCGAATGGTGGCCTATTGGGGGATAACACCGACGGCATCGGTTTGCTGACCGATCTGCAGCGTCAGCAATTGATCCGGCCGCAGGATCGCATTCTGCTGGTGGGCGCCGGCGGCGCGGCGCGCGGCGTGATCCTGCCGCTGCTGTCTTTCGGCTGCCGGCTCACGATCACCAACCGCACCTTCAGCCGGGCCCAAGAGTTGGCCGACGCTTTCCGGCATCTGGGGGAGATCTCGGCGGTGCCGATGGATCAATTGGGTCAACAAGCTTTTGATCTGGTGATCAATGCGACGGCGTCCGGCATCAGTGGAGAGATCCCGGCGTTGCCTACGGGCGTAGTCAACGCGCAAACCCGTTGCTATGACATGTTCTATCAGCAGGGCGTCACGCCGTTCCTAGCCTGGGCGCAGCAGCAAGGGGTAACGGAATATGCCGATGGGCTGGGCATGTTGGTGGGGCAGGCGGCGCATGCTTTCCTGCTTTGGCACGGAGTGATGCCAGAGATCGAACCGGTATTACGCCAGCTGCGCAGCGAACTGGCGGCATAAATCCCCTACCCCGTTCTCTTAATAGGGAACGGGGAGCCCGTCAGATGTCTTCCGACAGGTATTCATCTTTCCAGCGTACATAGTTGTTAGAAGAATAAAGCAATCCCTCCAACTCGGCGGCGGTCAAAGGCCGAACCTGGCGTGCTGGGCTACCCATATAAAGATAGCCGCTGGCCAGGCGTTTGCCCGGCGCTACCAAACTGCCGGCGCCAATCATCACATCGTCTTCTACGACTACGCCGTCCAACAGGATCGATCCCATACCGACCAGCACCCGGTTGCCGATGGCGCAGCCGTGCAGCATCGCTTTATGGCCAACGGTCACGTCTTCTCCAATAAGCAGGGGATAACCGTCGGGATTATGTTCGGAGCGATGAGTCACATGCAGCACGCTGCCGTCCTGAATATTGCTGCGCGCGCCGATCTTTACCGCATTGACGTCACCGCGAATGGCGACCAACGGCCAGATGCTGACGTCATCCGCCAGATCGACATCACCGATCACCACGCTGGAAGGATCGATCAAGACGCGTTGACCGAGTTTGGGTGTGTATTGAAGATAAGAACGTACTGCATCAGACATGGTGCTTGCCTCACGTCGGGATCATATTTACCGGCAATACTAGACCCTGGCGATGGAATTACAACCAGTCGCCGCGCAGGATCCTGCGGAAAATGGCCCTGATCGCACAAGATCCACCCGGAAGGGCTGAAAAGTGTGCAAACGGAAAGAAAAGATCAAAAAAGGGGTTGTGCAAAAAACTCGGATCCCTATAATGCGCCTCCATCGACACGGCGCAAG
>NZ_JVEL01000559.1:0-539 GCF_001076875.1 Serratia sp. 506_PEND | reverse complement strand
CCGGCTTGCCGCCCAGGTCTTCGACGTCAGCCCCCTCACGATAGGGATAGCGATACTCTGCAACATCGCGGGACAGCGTATCCCGCGCATCAAGGCAGTCAAAGGCAATGCCCCGGAATGAGGCGTCAAGGAGATCATCTTTCCAGGCCATGGTCAGTTCCTCAACCCGTCGCGCTGGGTGCGGTCGTCGAGCGCGGCGTGGACTTCCTGACCATCGAGATAAACATGCAAGTCAAGGCGCTGCGGGTTCAGCCCCAGGGCATCGCTGGGCATCACGGCATTCGGAGTTTTCTGCTTGTCGACATACAAATTATCAGCAGCCTTACCCCCCAACCAATCACCGCCAAAGTATCCTGCAATACCGCCAACAAGACCGCCTATTACGGTGCCATACCCTGGAATTATAGAGCCAGCAGTCGCACCGGCTTCGGCGCCAGCCATCGCCCCGGTGGTGCGCCCGCCAATCTGGGTATACTGCTTGTCTTTTTGCTGAGGTGTCAGCGAGTTATCGTTATGCGTCTCATAGGCGTCATAGGCCC
>NZ_JVEL01000558.1:0-4590 GCF_001076875.1 Serratia sp. 506_PEND | reverse complement strand
GTCGAGGGCGACTGGTTCGGTGAGGGGGAGGCGGTCGATGCGCTGACCTACGTGCGGCACTGCCCGGTGACGCGGCACATGCTGCGGGCTACCGAGCCGTTCTTCTGGACCAAGACCCGGGCGCGCCAGGGCGAGCGCTACCGGATTGTGCGCGCGCCGCGCGGCGCGGGCCTGCACGGCGTGCAGATCCCGGTGTTCGGCCCCGCCGGCCTGGAGGGCGCCGTCAGCCTGGGAGGCGAGCGCATCGACGCCTCGCCGCCGGTGCGGTTGGCGCTGTCGCTCGTGGGCTCGGCGGCCTTTCTGGCGGCGCGGCGGCTGTTCGAACCGGCAGCCGGCAAAGAAGAAGGCCGGCTGTCGGCGCGTGAGCGCGAAGTGCTGAGCTGGACCGCCATCGGCCGGCGGCAGGCGGATATCGCCGCGATGCTCGGCCTGTCTGAACGCACGGTGGAAAACCACCTGCGCCGCATTCGCCAGCGTCTCGGCGCCGCCACCACCGCGCAGGCGATCAGCGTGGCGATCCGCCTGGGGGAGATCGCCCCCGAGAGCCTTAGCCCGCCGCCATTTGCCGCAGCAACCACTCGCGTAGCGCAATGATATCGGGGCGCTGCGCAGTTTCTTCGGTGGCCATCAGATAGTAGTTGGCGCCGGGTAACGCCATCTCGAACGGCGCGGCCAACACGCCGCGCTGCAACAAATCGCGTGCCAGCAGCCGGCTGGCGATCACCACCCCCTGGCCGGCCACCGCCGCCTGCAGCGCATGGGTTTCGTCACTGAAGGTCAGCCCGGCTTCCACGTTCAATCCTTCCGGCCCGTAGCGCCGTCGCCAGTTCTCCCAGGTCGGCGCGTCGGCGGGCACCTGCCGATGCTCCACGTGAAACAGCGTCACCCGCTGCAAATCTTCGATGCGCTCCAGCGCCAGCGCCGGGCTGGCCACCACGATAAAACGATCCTCATGCAGCAGGGTGCAGTGCAGATCGCTTTCCGGCGTTTCACGGTAGCGGATGGCGACGTCCACGGTGCGCTGGTTGAGATCGACGCGCTCGACGCTGGTGTGCAGGCGCAGATCGATGGCGGGAAACTCCGCCTTGAAATCCGCCAGGCGAGGCACCAGCCAGTGGGTGAGAAAGTTGGAGGTGGTGGTGACGGTCAGCGCCGGCGGCTGCCGGGCGCGGGTGATTTGGGCGACGGACTGCGCCAGCGCGGCAAAGGCGCGCTGGGTGCCGGCATACAGGATCTCGCCGGTCTCGGTCAGGCTGACGCCCTGCGCGCTACGCTCGCACACCCGGCATTCCAGCACCGACTCCAGCAGCTTGATCTGGTGGCTGACTGCCGTCGCGCTGACGCCCAGCTCCTCGGCGGCATGTTTAAAGCTGCGGCAGCCGGCCACGGCGTGGAAAGCGCGCAGCGCGCCCAGCGGCGGCAAACGGGTTTTTCTCATGGCTGAATTATTCTCATCCAAGGCTGAAAACTATGAGTTTGTCTGACCGATTATACAAGAGATAGGCTACTGACATGTGAACAGGGAAATGAATTTATTTCATCATTTCCATCATGTCGGAGTGAACGATGAGCCTCTATATCAACAACGGCGCCCTGGGCGCCATGGAACACCCGGGAACGGCGGCGAGCGCCCTGGCGCTCAGCGTGCCGGTCGCGGCGGGCGCCTTGCTGCTGAAGACCGAAAATCTGCTGGGCATCGGCGCGACCCTGATGCAGCTGACGGCATTGGCGCTGGCGTTTCTCGGCGGCGCCGCGCTGGCCCGTCTACGGCCGCTGCGGAACCGGCCTGCGCTGGCGATTCTCCGCTACGGCTTTTTGCTGGCGGCGGCGGGATGGCTATTGATGCTGCTAATGCTGTTCGGCGGCCACGGCTGGCCGGCCCTGCTGCCGGGCATCGCCCTCGGCGGCCTGGGGCAGGGCGTCGCCTATCGCACGGCGGTGGGGGAGAGAACGGCGTTCGCTGTGGCGTGCCGGCTGACGACGGTGGTGACTATCGTGGCCGTAGTCGTTGCCGCTTCGCTGGTGCAAACCTATGCCGCGCCGGGGATAAAGGGAGCCTGTTTCGCCCTGGCGCTGCTGGTCGACCTGGCGCTGCTGGGGGCATTGATGGCGCGGGTTGCGGAGCGGGATGGGGGCTGAGAAATGGCTGAAGGTTAAAGGCCTGCCTGGAGGACGAGGCGGGCCTTTAGGTGTTTGTGGGGATTGGTAGGGTTAGCAATCTGATAGGGCGGGTTTGTGCCAGAAGCAGACATTGATTGTGAATTGAAAGCTGTGGTGATGTGTTTCCATTAACGTAACTTTAATTAGAATAGCCTCGTTGAAAACGAGAGAACTGGAGTGAAAATGTTTGCTGATTTTGGTGTCGTGAATTTCTGGACGTACCTGCTTGGTGCGACGCTGATAGTCCTTGTGCCAGGCCCTGAAACCATGTTCGTGATTAAAACGAGCATTACCAGCGGCATCAAGCGAGGCTTTGCTGCAATATTTTCCATCCTCCTGAGCGACGTTATCCTTGTTCTTTTGGCCTGGTGCGGGCTGGCGGCAGTTATCAGCTCAACACCAGCCTTGTTTAACGCCATCAAATATGCAGGTGCTGCTTATCTGTTCTATCTCGGAGTCCAGACGATACGCGCTATCTTTAAGCCAGCGGTCGAAACGAGTGAGGAAAAGAAATCTTCAGCTGATGCTAAGGGGATCATCGGGCGCGGAATGCTGGTTACGCTATTGAATCCAAAGACGCTGCTGTTCTATATCTCTTTCTTCGCCCAGTTCATCAATGTTCAGGCTGAGCACTCCTGGATGGCGTTTATCATTCTTGCTGCAGTGATGTTCGCGATTACTCTCGTTTATTTCGGCTTCCTCGTTTTCTGCGGCTCTTATCTGCTCAGTCGTCTGAAAGGCAACCGTAGGTTATCTGCCACTGGAAACGCGCTGGTAGGTATGTTCTTCATTGGATTTGCAGCACGGCTCGCAAGCGCAACTTCCTGACTGGATAACTAAACCGCCGCGAGGCGGTTTTTTTACGTTCTTTCGCTGGATGGGACGTCCGCTCTTCGTATAGCAGCCCTTAGGATTGAAAGTACAAAAATACGACCTAACACCATTCTGCACAGTGAAGGCTCGGTCATCGCTAAACGCTCAGATTTTCAATGTTTCAATGACCATTCGCAGAGCGGGGGATACATTGCGATGAGGGTAATAGAGAAACAACCCCTCCATTCGCAGGCTGTAACGCTGTAAAACTCTGATAAGCGCCCCGCGTTCCAGATCATCTGTGACCAGTTCGACAGGAACATAGGCCAGCCCCAAGCCCAGCCGGGCGGCTTCTGCTTCCATATAACTGTCAGATAAGGCCCATTGCCCTTCAGGCCGATGAGTGATTTTTTTATCATCCTGACTGAGTTCCCACTGGTACACGCTGCCGTCGGCAAACTGATAGGCGATACAGGGATGCGTTGTTAAATCCGCCGGGGTTTGCGGAAAACCGTAGCGACGAAAATGCTCAGGGGTACCCACAATGGCCATCTCCATATCGGGCGTAATGCGTACAGCAACCATGCCTGGGCTTACTTCGGGCCCCAGGCGAACGCCCGCATCGAATCTTTCTTCGATAATATCGACGAACCTGCTCTCGTTTATGAGTTCCAGCCTGATATCAGGATAGCGCTGTTTAAATATCGCAAGCTTTGGCAGCAGGCATTTATCAATCGCGTGCTGGCTGGCATTGATACGAACCGTGCCGGAAGGGGTCTCGCGATAATGTGCCAGCGTGGCAAGCCCTAAATCTAGCGTATCAAATCCAGATGCCGTCTTCTGGTAGAGCTGCTCGCCCGCTTGCGTCAGCGACAGTTTACGCGTGGTGCGCATCAGTAGCTGGACACCCAGCCTTTCCTCAAGCTCACGAACGGAACGGCTGACCCCTGATTGAGCAAGCCCCAGCCGCTGAGCCGCCGCGGTAAAACTGCCTTCCCGTACCACTTGCATAAATAGGTACAACTCGTTGTAGTTCTCCCTTTTCGCCATTGAATAATCCCTCCTGAACGACAGCAAACTCAGCATTAATTTATAACAATATGGTATCAATCTTAGCAGTAATACCCCTCTAATCAGCACTAATTCTGCTCACTATAATGACCCCATCAAAACAAAGCACCGCAGCGTTGTCCGTAGGAAACCTGTATCTCTCTTGTTTTTCATGGGGATTTTTATGAAAACCTTCACCCGAACGCTAAAAACCGCGATGCCGGCCATGCTGTTATTCGCATCATTAAGTGGAGTCACGACAATGAGTTATGCTGATTCAACCAATCCGAACGCCCCTGTTTCCATGACAGATAAATGGGATAAAACGTTCGCCGAGAGCCAGAAAGTCGATCATCATAAAGTCTCGTTCCAGAATCGATATGGCATCACCTTAGTGGGNGCCCAAAGATCGCGGCGATCGCAAGCTGGCGGCGATTGCGGTCAGTGGGCCTTTTGGCGCGGTGAAAGAGCAATCCAGCGGTCTGTATGCGCAGACGCTGGCGGAACAAGGGTTTATTACCCTGGCGTTTGATAGGACGGGGTGTTGAGCAGCGACCAAACGCGGCT